>DAOTUB010000226.1:0-15664 GCA_034437455.1 Anaerolineae bacterium
GCAGGAGCCAGATTGGCCTGCTTGGCTGCTTTCCGTCATCCGGAGGCGGAAAAGCTGGCGGATCAGGCTATCCACGGTGACTCGGCAATGCGTCAGGGGGCGGCTCAGGTATACGCACGCAACTTGGAATACGAGGAGATAGAGGTAGTTTGTCGCGAGCATCTGTTGCAGTTGATGAATGATCCCGATGAGCAGGTGCGCTCTCACGTGGGTCATTGCTTCATGCATTTGCGTGCTGAGCACCTTGACCGCTTGAAGCCTTTTATCAAGGAGTTCTTGGCCTCGCCAGCGCTGATGAATGGAGCCGAGCACTTGGTGGGATACCTCGTTCCTTTGGCTGCTGATGTTCCTGATCTAGCGCTTGACGTGACGGAACGGATTTTGGATGTAGCAGGCCATGACGTGACCGATACACGCCGTGCAGCGTTCGTCGTGGAGCGTGATCTCGTGAGGTTGCCATTAACGGTTTACACACACACTGATGATTTTGAGCGGAAATCTCGGGCAATGGACTTATTTGAGTGGCTTTTGCTGCTGGATAGCCGATCAGCGCATAAAGCTCTGTCAGACTGGGATCGACGGTGATTGGTCAATTATGTGAGGCAAGGTCATAATGAGTCAAAGACGGAAACACAATCGCAAACAGGATCTCGAAGGCCACATCCGTGAGTCCTACAACCTCATTCGTGAATACGAAGAGATTCTACCGACATCCGACCGCCCCAAGGAGAAAACCCGCGCCCGTCGCAACACTGAGGAACAATGGGCACTCATCGGAGGATACCTGGACGAGTATTTACCCCTCTGCCAGCGGACGGGCTCACCGATAGCGCCCGACGTCCAGGAGATCGCGGTTCGTTTCGAGAAAGAGACCGATCAGCAAGCTTCACCCCAGGCCGAGGCCCCCGGTCGAGACACCAAATATTCTATTCAGATAAAGCACGCCGAAGGGATTGCCATCGGCGACGGCGCGCGAGTGGTGCAGCCGCCCGTCAGCAACAGCACGAACGAATCGTCAGATCGGACGCGGCGGATGGCCCGCCGCGCGCTGGCGATCCTGGAAGAGCAGGCCGCGGGGTATACCCATCTCACGATTCCTACCCATCTTCAGATCGAATTGGAGGAGAAACGCCGCCAGGTGGCCGAACTGGAGTCGCGCCTGGACACCCTCCCATCGGAGGAGGGCCGCTCCAACAGCCACTTGCGCGGCGACCCCTCCCCCACCGCCGCCTCCCAGGAGCCACCCGGCCCGATCCAGAACCGCTGGGCCTTGCTGGTCGGCGTGAACCGGTACGTGGACCCGGCCTTCCCCCCGCTCAAGTTCTGCGTCAACGACGTGCTGGCGCTGGAATCGGCCCTGAAAACGCTGGGCTACACCGTCGTCGCGCTGCACGACGACGCATCCGAAGAGCGGCTGCTCCCCACCCGCGACAACGTCGAGGCCGAGTTGACCCGCCTGTGCCAGATCGCTGGATCGGATGATTTGATTCTGGTGCACATTGCTTGTCACGGCAAGTTGGTGGATGGCAAGCCGGTGCTCGTCACCCGCGAGACCCGCGCCCCGACGTTGGCCCGCAAGGCCCTGCCCTTGGCCGATGTGGAGCAGGTGATGCGCGAAAGCAAAGCCCGCCGGCTGGTGCTCACCCTCGACGCTTGCCACACCGGCGTCGAGGTCGGGCGCGACCTGGCCGATCCAGAGTTCATCCGCAACGCCTACGAGCTGGCTGAGGGGTTCGTCCTGATCGCCGCCAGCACCGCCCAGCAGATCGCGCAGGAGTGGGAGGAGAAGGCACACGGCGTCTTTACCTACTACCTGCTGGAAGGGCTGAGCGGCCGGGCCGACCGGGACGGCAAGCGCTTCGTCACCGTCGGCGACCTCAGCGCCCACGTCCTGGACGGGCTGCGGCGCTGGAACGTGGAGCACGGTGGGCTGCTGCAAGAGCCGACCGCCCGCGCCGAGGGGCTGGGCGACATTATCCTGGCCGACTATCGGGGCCACACCGGTCGAGGGTCAGGCGTCGTGAGCGCCGCCGCGAGCACCGTCGCCCCCAACCCCTTCGGCGACGTGGGCCGCATCGTCGATCCCCACCGCTTCTTCGATCGGGAGGAGATCCTGCGCCAGATCTTGGAGGAGTTGACCAAGGGCGCCAACCTCTCGCTGGTTGGGGAGAGCCAGGTGGGGAAATCCTCGCTCCTCTCGATGGTCTGCGCCCTGGGGCCGGAGCGGATGGACCGGCCAACGGCGTCGTTTGGCTACCTGAGTATGCAGTGGGTGGATAGCGAGGATGGTTTCTACGAGGCGCTGTGCGATACCCTGGGGATCGAGACCTGCCGGGGTTATCAGTTGCACCGCGCCCTGCGAGGCCAGCGACACGTGCTCTGCCTGGACGAGATCGAGAAAATGTCCTGGGAGGGGTTCACCGAGCGATTGCGCAGCCAGTTGCGCGGGTTGGCCGATGGCCCGGCCGCGCCGCTCCGGCTGGTGATCGCCAGCCGCTCCCCATTGAGCCAGCTCTTCCCCGATTCACCCGAGTTGGACTCGCCCCTGGCGGGCATCTGCCGGCCGGTGGACGTGGGACCGTTTCCCGCCGAGATGGCGCGGGCCTTTCTCGCGGATCGGCTGCGGGGCAGCGGCGTGACTTTCTCCCCGCCCGAGGTGGACGCGCTGTTAGAGGAGACCGGCGGTCACCCGGCCCGGCTGCAGCGGGCCGCCGCCGACTTGTACCGTAGCAAGAACCCGGGTTTTTTCTGAAAAACCCGGTTTCTCTCCCCACAAAGGAGATCCCAAATGCCCTACCGCAAAACAAAATTCCAAGCCGGGCAAACCTACCACTTGTACAACCGTGGCATAAACCGCCAGCGGATCTTTTTCTGCGACGAAAACTGGGGCTACTTTGTCAAACAACTCCGCCACTACTTTCAACCCGAACTGGCAGACATCCTGGCCTACTGCCTGATGCCCACCCACTACCACCTGATGGTCACCCTGAAAACCGACGAATTGAGTGCTCGCCTGATGCAGCCTTTCAGTGTATCATATACCAAAGCCATCAACAAACAACAAGGCCGCGTCGGCCCATTGTTCCAGGGACCTTTCCGAGCCGTCTGGGTGGACAAGGACGGTTATATGATGCACCTATCGAGATACATTCATCTGAACCCGGTCGCCGCCGGGCTGGTAACCCGGCCAGAGGACTGGGCGTTTTCCAGCTACCGGGATTACGCCGGCCTGCGAAACGGCACGCTGCCAATGACCGACCCAGTTCTAGCCCAGTTCCCCTCGCGCCAGGCATACCGCGAATTCGTCGAGTCTTATTGCGAACAGGAAGACAAGGTTATAGAGCATTTACTGTTGGACTAGTGGAAAAGAAACCAGGTTTTTCGGAAAAACCTGGTTTCTCTTTCCCGTCCCACAAAGGAGATTTTTATGCCCAAGTTCCCCACCTATCCCGGCGAGCTGCCCGCGTGTCTGAATCCGCTCAACCTGCGCCATTATTTCCTGCTGGCCTACTGGGTCTACTTTCGCCCTACCGCCCTCAAGTGCTACCTCTACCAGGCTGATCCGGCGCTGTACCGCACCGGGCCGGGGCTGGACATATTCCGCACGTGGCGCGTCCCGGCCTATCGCAACCTTTACCTGATGATCCCCGGTGTGATCCTGTCGCTTTCCGTGTTGATTGGATTGCCCTTGCTGTTGGCAAATGTATGGCGCCAGAATGCGTTATCCATAAGCTGGTTGGATTGGGTCCGTGGCTTGTCGGCTAGCGTGTTGATCGGCGTCACATTCGCTGCCGTCGGCGGTACGACGCTGGGATTAGCCGGTGGAGTGGCGTTGAGCGCAGTAGGTGGCGTCACGGGTGGTATCACATTGGGCGTCACGGGTGGTATCACATTGGGCGTCGTGGGTGGCATAGGCAGTCTGATGATCGGAGTGGCATCCGTGATATTTGCTGTAGCATTGGGTACAGCGTTTGTTGTGACTTTTGGTGTGGTAGGGGGTGTGACAAATGGTGTGATAGTTGGCACAGCACTGAGTTTGGGGGGTGGGTATTTGAGTATTATGGTATTCGGTCTCACCACGGAGGTGGGAGTCCTACGAGCTGCCTTCTATCCATTTCAACTCGTCATAGCCCTTCTAGCTACATTCAATGCACCCCGGTGGAAAAGATATCCTCTGAAGTGGGACGAATTGGTCATTTTGCCCATGATAGGGGCGTCGCGCGCGCTGACTCGACAGTTGCAGGACGATAAGACACGTGGATTACGCTTCCTAGCTCAAGTAGCTGCCAATCCTTTTCAACGCTGGGCCTCCCAGCGTTCGTCGCAAACCTATCTGCACGACCATTCATCGGTACGATTTCTATATACCTTGATCACCTGCCCTGACTTGCAAGCCTATATCTCTGCACCAGTGAGAAGAGAGGATTGGGAGCACCTGCCATCCGTTCAGCGGTTGCTGTTGGGCGAACTGGACGGGCGATGGGTGAACTATGGCAGCGACTGGCCGAGCCGCCTGACTGAACGCTTGGTCTGGGCGTTGACCTGGCCTCTCCGTGACCACCGGACCACCCCCCTGACCCGCTTCGCCGGCATGCTCTACGAGCTATTGGACGAGGAGGCGGTGGAGGCGGACGGCTTCGACCTCGCGGCCTACGCCGACGTCTACACTGACCTGACCGACTATCCCGGCGGCGAGGAGATCGCCCACACGTTCGAGACGATGGCCGCCTTCCTCGCCTGCGCCGATCTGTCCGAGCTGCGCGCCGTGGCTTCCAGAAACCAGGTTTTTGGTAAAAACCTGGTTTCTGACGAGGGTATCCGCCCCACCGTCCTGGCCGCGCTGGACGGCCTACGCCGCGTCGGGGAGGAGATCGCCACCTACCAGGACGCCACCAGCCGGGTCAACCAACTGGCCGCCCTGGCCCGCGCCACCGACGCCCTCGACGACCTGGACGAGACGGTCCAGGCGACGGTGATGGTTCCGGAGCAGACCATCCTGCGGCGCATCATCCGCCAGTGGCGGCGGCTGGTCAGCGAGATCGGCGGCGAGGTGGGACGGATCGAGGAGGCCGGCCCCGTCGCCAACCCCTACGTCGCCGGCAACCCGGTCACCGGCGACCTGTTCGTCGGTCGTGAGGATATCCTGCGCCGGTTGGAGGAATTGTGGAGCGGCGCGGGGCAGAAACCCTCGGTCGTGCTCTACGGCCACCGGCGCATGGGCAAGTCCTCCATCCTGCACAACCTGGGGGCCGGGGCCCGTTTTGGGACCCGCACCCTCGTCGTGGACTTTAACATGCAGCGGGTGGGGCTGGTAAGCAGCACCAGCGAGTTGCTCTATAACCTGGCGCTGGCGCTGTACGATGCTCAATGCCTCCAGTCGCCGGAAGCCGCCGGACAATTGACTGAGCCAGGCGAGGCCCAGTTCGTGGACCACAACCCCTACACCGCCTTCGACCGCTTCCTCAAGCGGCTCGACCAGGCCCGGGGGGAGCGCCGCTTCATCGTCACCGTCGACGAGTTCGAGCTGATCGAGGGGCTGATCGCCGACGGCAAGCTAGAGTCGCGCCTGCTCGATTTCTGGCGCGGCCTGATCCAGACCTATCCTTGGTTCGTGATGGCCTTTGCCGGGCTGCACACGCTCCAGGAGATGACCCACGACTATTGGCACCCCCTCTACGGGAGCGTGCTCGGCATCCCGGTCAGTTTCCTCGGCCCCGAGGCGGCCCGGCGGCTGATCGCCCAGCCCAGCCTCGACTTTTCGCTGGACTATGAACGGGAGGCGGTGGCGCGCATCATCGCCCTCACCAACGGTCAACCGTACCTCGTGCAACTGATCTGCCACGGGCTGGTGACCCGCTTCAACCGCCAGACGTTCGAGGAGGGGGCCGAACGGGAGCGACGCTTTGGCGTGGCAGACGTCGAGGCAGTCATCGCCGCGCCCGAGTTCTACCGCGACGGCGACGCCTACTTTACCGGCGTCTGGCGGCAGGCCGAGACGAGCGCGCCGCCGGGGCAGACGGCCGTGCTGCGGTCGCTGGCCCCCTCGGACACGGGGCTGACGGTGGACGGCCTCGTCCAACGGACGGGGAGCGAGTGGTCGGCTGTCGAGGAGGCGTTGGAGACGTTGGCGCGCCACGACGTGGTGATGATGGATGACGCAGACGTGGAGGAGGACGGCCGCTGGCGCTTTACCGTCGAGTTGATGCGCCGCTGGGTGCTGCGGTGAGAGCATAAGAAAGAGAGAGGAGGAGGAGCGATGAAACAGCTAGGCCTGGTTGGACTGATTGTATTGACCACGTGGATCGCCCTGATCGTGGGGGTGCGCGCCGAGTCTGGCGTCACACCCACGCCGGACCAGATCACCGTCGCGGGAGAGCGGGGGGCGGTCGAGGCCCGTACCCTGCTCCTACAGGCCACCGACCCGATCACTGGCCTGCGTGTCATCTCCCTCGACCTCCAGCGCGCCGACGGGGCGACGGTGCTCCCCGCCGGCGCGATTCGGGCCGCGCTCCCTGCCGACGAGATCGCGGCCGGCAGCCTGCTCACCATCCCACTGACCATCGACCTGCACGACGTGCCCAGCGGCGAGTTCCAGGGCCGCCTGCTGGTGCATTATCACGCTGGCGCGCTGACCGTCCCGCTGACCGTCACCGTCAAGGACCCGTGGTGGCTGCCGCTCCCGGTGTTGTTCGTTGGGGTGGGATTGGGCGTGGTGGTCTCACGCTACCGCGCCCAGGGCCGCCCGCGCGACCAGGTGTTGATGCGCGTGGGCCAGCTCCGCGCCCAGATGCGCGGCGACGCCGATCTGGTCGAGCCGTTCCAGGCCCGGATCGAGGCTCACCTGGTAGACGTGGAATCGGGGCTGCAAGCCGAAAACTGGGAAGGGGCGCGAGCGGCTGTGGAGAGGGCCGAGGCGGTCTGGACCCGCTGGCGCAAGGGGCGGGAGGACTGGCTGGCCCAGTTCGCCTACTATGCCGAGCTAGTCGAGAGTCTCCAGGAAGAGCCGGACGCGCCGTACATCCAGGCGGTGCGGCGGGTGCTGGAGGACACGCGGCGCGAGGCCCCCGAGATGGAGGGGCCGCCCAAGCTGCGGAAGCGGCTGGACGCGGTCGCCCGGCAGATCAACCGGTACCGCCGGCTGGAATCCCAGTTGGACGAGCTGAACGCGCTCCGCAACCGGCTGCCGGCCGAGCAGACCGAGCAAGCCGAGCAGTGGCGGGTCAAGACGCTGGGCTTCCAGCGCCGCCTGCACGACCTGGACCCCAACGATGAGGCGGCCTACGGAACATTGCAGAAGGAGGTCGAGGAGGCGATCAGCGAACTGGGCCAGCAGATCGCGCAGGCGGACCGGTTGGAGTCCGCCGTCACCTTTTCCAAAGGCGGGCGGGATCTGGGCGCTGTCGTGCGCCATCTGTTCGCGCCGCCGCCAGCGGCCCGCGAGATCACCGAGGAGGCGACGACCGGCGCAGCCCGCCGTCTGCGGTGCTTCACCTGGGCCAGTTACGGGATCGTGGTAGCGCTGCTGGCTGGGGCCGGGTTTGGCGAGTTGTACGTGGCCAACGGGACTTTTGGGGCGAATGCCTGGGGCGATTACTTTGCACTGCTGGCCTGGGGCTTTGGCGCCGAGGCCACCCGCGCCGCCGTCACCGAGGTGGTGCGTGGGTGGGGTCTGCCGGGGCTGGAGTGAGTGAATAGATAGAGTAGACGTGACACTGATACGCTGTAGATGGAGGCACCAATGGAAGACTGTAAAGACTTGGATCGCGCGCTGGCGATGGCCCGCCGTGCGCTGACAATCCTGGAGGAGCAAGCCGCGGGATTCGGCGCGCTGCACGTCCCGGCGCACTTGAAGATCGAATTGGAGGAAAAGCGCCGCCAGGTGGCTGAACTGGAAGCCAAGATGAACCAGACTCTCGTCGCCGCATCGCCCGTCGCCGAGCCAGTGGCTACTGCGACCTTGCGGCAGATGCTCCAGCGGCTGGACGACGTAGAACTCGACGCACTCTGCCTCGATCACTTCCCCGCCGTCTACGACCGCTTCAGCCGGGGGCTGCGAAGGGATGAAAAGATCAACTTGCTGCTCAATCACTGCCGGCGGAATCCTGAGGACGCTGCCCGGTTGACTAAGTTGCTATAGATTTCTGTGGAAAAAGTGTGGGCAAAGTGTGGAGTTTACCTATTGACTTGTGTAGCCTCATCTGTCATAATAAGAAGCACCAGAACGTCCAAGGAGAGTTTTTTGCTTGTTGACTGTGAGGAAGAGATGATTATTCGTATGGTGTTTTTTGATCTGGGCGACACGTTAGTAGCAATCAAGCCTGATGTGTATGCTGATTTGGCACAAGAGATAACTTTGACGAATGGGCGATTTATCGGCCCCAGCGACCTTGAACGAGCTATAAAAGACGAGTGGGTCTTTAGAAATGGCGAGGATATTGGATGGGTGACCACAGAAGAGAGCGAAAAGCGTTATTGGCAAAGGTTTTATTACAACGTCCTGCAGCGGTTGAATGTGGGGGCTGCGCCGCCAACATTGCTCGATCTGTTCTCCCAAAGGGCTGCCGATCCGCGTTCGTTTACGTGTTTCGATGACGTTGTCGGTGTTTTAGAGGCGCTTCAGCAAAGGGAGATCGGAATTGGGCTGATCTCGAACGCATTCCCATCGGCGAGATGCATTTTGGATGACCTGAATCTGACACACTGGTTTGAACCGTTGGTGTTGTCGTATGAACACCCCAATACCAAACCTAAACCTGATCCTGATATTTACAACTATGCGCTACACTGCGCCGATATTCTACCCGAGCAAGCCGTATTTGTGGATGACAGACGCAAGTTTGTGCAGGGGGCCAAAACCGTCGGTATGGTAGCCAGGTTGATAGATCGTGAAAATAGCTACGGGAGTAGTCCAAATAGAATTTTGGGATTGAAAGAATTATTGGAAATGTTTTGAACTTTTCAATAGGAGTCGATATGCTTCAAGAGAGCCTCAGAGTCTATAAAGTCTTTATCGCTTCGCCAAGTGATGTTGCTGGGGAACGCAAAATCGCTTTTGATGTAGTAGATGAACTGAACTCGGTTTACGAGAGGCAGGGGAAGGATTATCGGCTAGAAGTTCGTGCGTGGGAGAACCACAGTCATCCAGATCTAGGGCTACCCCAAGCAGTCATTAAAAACCAAATCTCTATCGAAGAATGTGATATATTCATCGGTGTGTTCTGGAAACGCTTTGGCACACCGCCTGGAAGCATGCGTCCTAGTGATGGTAGGCCATATCTTTCAGGCACCGAAGAGGAAATAGACACAGCAATTACAGCACGTAAGACAAGCTCCAATCAGCGACCAGTTATTATGCTGTATCGAAAGTTAGATCAAACCCCTAACCTTGGAAATGATGAGGATTACGTTCAATATGCCAAAGTCATTGAATTCTTCCGCCAGTGCCAACCAGGTGGAGAGCATCCGGCATTGGTTGGGGAGTTTGAAGAAAATCAATTCTATGATTTACTGAAACGGCATTTACTACAAGTCATGAAAGACTTTGAGCCATCTCAGCCTCAGCCAATTCCATCAGCTACGCAACATGATGTTACGTCTCCGGGGAAAGAATATGTAGCTCTGGACCGTGCTCGCCGCGTCTTGGAGATCCTAGAGGAGAAAGCGGCAGGGTACACTCATCTCACTATCCCTGCACATCTCCAAATCGAATTGGAAGAGAAGCGCCGCCAGGTGGCTGAACTGGAAGATCGGTTGGCAAAGAACTTCACTTCCGTTGAGAATTCTTGGTTTGATCGTATTGGCTTACGTGGAAACCCTTTTGAATATCCAACGGCTGAACTGGATGCAAAACTTTTTTCTTGTCTAATACAGCCGCAATTTTTACGCCCTGTGGAGAGACAGATTCGTGGCGATGGGGATGTGAGCAGTTGGATAGTTTTTGCCAACAAGGGTTATGGAAAAACTACCCTGTGCCAAATGATAGCTCAGGATCATTATCCAGCGGAGACAAAAGATGATGTTCTGTGCATTGTGTATGACTTGGATGCTTTAGGAAAAGTTGTTGCCCACGCGGGTAATTCACTTGAAGCTCTAGAGCCGCTTCACTACGTCAAAGTGTTGCAAGAATTGCTCTTGCATAGTGTTAAGAATGCCCCAGAACATTATGATGCCTTTAGCGAATGTATCTCATCTTCTAGTCTACAGAAACCGCATCCTCAAAACGTCAATGCGCGTCATGAATTCAAAGCTTTAGCAGAAATTATTTGTCAACAGGGATTCAGATACCTGTTGTGCTTGTTGGACCAAGTAGATGAGGTTCTTGTTGTTGAAGCACAACCTGAAAAAATGGTAAGATTGCTCAAGCCGTTGATGCGCTTGAGCTTGCAGGCAACGCCAGGTGTTGCCTTCCGTTATTTTCTTCCCAAAAGTTTGGAAACATTGATGCAAGAGCAGCATGGCGTTTTCCGTCTAGATCGCTACAAAGTCATTCGTGCAGAGTGGATTGAAGAGGATTTGCAGCGGCTCGTTGAACAAAGGTTATCCGCATTCTCAACACATCCGCTAAATCCGCTCAATTTCTTAGGACAGTTATGTGAGCCAAGCGGTAATTTTGGGGAACCCATTGATCAGGCGTTGATTCGCTTGGCGGAGGGCAGTCCCCGGGCAACAGTATGGCTGGCGAATCGTTTAATCGAGTTTCACTGTCGTGCAGAGGACCCGCCACGTTTTATCCAGTCGACGACCTGGGAACAGGTGCAAGCAGCATGGTGGGCATCGGGACGGAATCAGCTATTCGGCTCGCTGACTCAAAGCAAGGGCTTTACACTGCAGGGAGGGCGCATTTACTTTCAGGGCTACGAGATCGTCCTTTCCAAGAAGTACGATGCGCTGCTGCGCTGCCTGATACGCAAGGGAGGCGGTATCTGCTCTAAAGCAGAGCTGATACGCGCGGCGTGGCCCGATGATGACCTAGAAGGGGTAAGTAATCAAGCTTTAGCAGAAGCCATCCGTCGGATGAAATTAGAGCTTAAAGAGCTTGATTGTGATCCTGGGTGGATTACTTCTGTGAGAAGACGGGGATACCGCTTGCAGGAGCCAAGAGATACCGAGAGAGATACGGCAGATTCCAAGTCGGAGGGAGATGTATGATGAACCGACCAAGCAATTATTCCGATATGAATGGTGGCAATCCTTGGGCCAAATTGGTAACGCTGTGCCAGAAACTGCTTGACGCATTACCCGGACATTCAGAGCCAGCGCTGCTAACCCTTTGGACCTATCGGGGCGGGGGAAAAACCACCTTTTTGCACAGTTTGTCAACCGCGCTTGCCGCTCCGGAGGTAGCGGTTGTAGGCCTATGGGATGTGGCGGCTATGGAAGTCGACCGTACGATACAGGAAATCTTGCACGCGGTAGAAGCATCTTCTAGAGACAAGAAAGTGATTCTATTGGACAACCTGGACGCTTCACTCCGTCTGAATGATGGACAGGGTTTTTTTGAACTTGAACAAGAACTTGTCCTCGAACTGCTGGAAAGACCGGATGTTCTGTTGATAACGACGAGTCAAATCCCGATTACCACACAATGGCGCGAGTACAATGTGCGCATCCGCCAGGAAAACCGCCTCATCCCCCCATTAAGGGAGGAGCAAATCGCACAGATTGAAGAAGCGATGTCGTCGAATACGAGTCAACTCTTAGCGCGCAGCCGAGGTTACCCGCAAGTGCTTGCCTGGTTAAAACAAGAGCCTTGCTTATCGGAAGTGGAATTGGCACAACGGGTCACCGATTACTTTTTAGCCGGGTTACCGGATCAAACCCGAGAATTGGCCCTTGTCGCCAGTCTTTTACCCTTGTTTGACATCGCTGTGTTACGTGATTTGTTGACAGCAGCATTGAAAGCGGCAAAGAGCGATGGAGAGCAGGAAGGATTCTATGCCGACTATGTAGATCACATCCGTGAGTTGATCGGTACCGGTTTAGTGGCTTGGGATATGCAGGTGGGGGCGTATCGCTTCTGTAACGCGGCTGTGCGCCGTTTGTTAGCCCAAAGTTTGCAGGCTCTGAGACCGAATGATTTCAAGCACATCCATCAAGTCGCTGCACAGTACTACCAGGAAGAATCGCGCCGCGCCGGTTATCTTCACTACACATTGGTCAGCGCAATCTATCACATAGCCCAGGCGCAGTATATTGTCGATCCGGCAACCGTTGGAGACCATTGCCTAAGGTGGGTGCGCAACAATCTGGAGACGTGGATGGGCGCGGATTGGGCCGTCGTCTTAGATGCCTGGCGAAGGACATCCGGCGACGAGGCAGTAAGGAAAGAGTTACGCATATTGCTCGGCGACGAAACCATTGACGAAATCACGCAGTTGTTGGAAGGAGCCAAACAAGCGATGGAGGTACTCCAATGAATACACACGAACATCCCTGGATTCAACGTAAGGTTGCCGATGAGATATACGAACGAGCGATCACGGCTGACGTTGCTCCCATAGTCTTCTTTATACAGGCACCAGCCGGTATGGGAAAAACCTTTCTGGCCCGCGATATCGGCGTTCGACTGGGCAGCCCCACCGGCTACGAACCGGCGCGCCGGGGGAACGTGGCATGGTCAGGCATCCTCGATCTCTACGATCCTGATACCAACAGCAATCAAGGGATCGAGCGCCGTTTGATTCAGGCCTTTTCCCAAACAGGCTTCGAGTTCGAAGCCTACCGCGATGCGCGCAGCTTGTATGATGCATGGTTCAAAGGCGGCCTCGTTGGCAGCAGCTTGGAAGAGCAGCGACGCAAAGTGGAACGTGCTTTTGCCGAGGGGTTGAAAGCTGTATCCCAGGATCAGCGATTGGTTTTCGCCTTCGATACCGTTGAACGCTTGGAAAGTGCTCTAGATCCCTTACAACAAGTACAACAAGACAGTGACACCACTTCGGTTATGGACTGGCTTATCTACCAAATCACCCAGTTGAACAGCGGCATTGTGTTGCTATTTGGGCGGCGCGCGAACCGTTTCTATCAAAAGCTGCAAACCGCGCTGGAGGAAGCCCATCGCCCGGAACCAGAACTGGTTGACCTGAGCACACTCGACACCGATGAAGCCCAGGACTTTTTTACCAACCGTATACAACGTCACCCTCAGTTAGAAAGGCTGCTGGATGAAAAGTTAAAAGCTTTGCTGCTCGACGGCACAGAAGGTAATCCGCTGCTTTTAGATCTGGCTCTGCTAAGTCTGCTAGAAACTCGAGATCCAAATTACATCACAAAAGCGTTAGAGGAGCCGAAGGGGTTGCAAACTGTTCAACGTGCTTTGCTGAACGCCTATATGAATGCGTTTGAAAAATCGGAGCGGCAGATTCTGCTGCGTTATCTGGCGCTGGCGCGCAATGGTCTCTTTGCTGAATTGTTACAGGCCCTGGAACCGGAGCGCGCCGATGCATTGATCGCCGAATTAAAACAGATGGAAAAGCTCCCCTTTATCAAGGTGCGGGATATATCCGTGGCTGTACCTGGGCGACAAGAGCGTGCGCCACGGCGCACCTATTTCCTGCACGATGCGATGTACACGCTGTGTGATGAGCTTTGGCTCAAGCCGGAACAAGTCAGACGGGACAGTCAACGACTTGTGGCGTGGTACGACGCTCAACTCGAAGTGCTGCAGGATGCTGATTTGTTAGTCGAATCGCTCTTTTACCGGATGCGTGCTGATCCGGTTGTTGGCTATCAATGGTATTTACGGCACGCGGATCAGGCGATCCGCAGCGCTCAGACCGGGCTGGACATGCGGCTGCGGGATGGTATGGGACTCTTTCTTGCTAGCGCCGCAGAACCAACAGATGAGCCCGGACAATCTTTGAGCAGTCCCATTGACCGGGCCAACATCGCAGCCTTGATGCCGGAGATCTTCGATGACTTTCGTCTGGACAGTGCCACCCTGCGGATCAAACGCTACACCATACGCGGTAAAACGGGACAGGCTGCGCAAATCGGTGAACAGATGTTACCCTGGGCAGGAGAGTTGTTTCAAAGTAGTCCCGAACGCTATCGTCTGGCTTTCGCTGAGTTCCTGCTCTGGTATGCTCAGACCGTTATGTACGGATATGAAATTGACGAGGCGCTAGATCTATATCAACAAGTGATTGATTTGCTTTCAGAAGGGCACTCAGCCGCATCTTTGGAAAAAGTAGAAACAGGAATGAGTGATTTTGAGCGCTGGCGCTTGAGTCTGGTATTGGGGCGTACCTATAATAACCTGGGATATACCCACTGGATGTACACCGGGCAGTACCACCTGGCGCTGCACGAGTTTCAGCAGGCAATCAGCCTTTTTCGTATTACAGGACTGGAGGAAGAACTGGCAAACACGAACGATAATATGGGGCGAGTACATGCGTTTCTGGGTGGCGAGTTTCAGGCGACTATGTTGATCAAAAAAGGACGCGAGATACGTGAGACCTTGGGTTTGACGTATCGTGAAGCCCTAAGTCACAATTCCTTGGCATTGGTGCTGATTCGCTTTGGCCGCGCCACACAGGCCTTGAACGCGATAGAAGAGGCATTGATTCACTTCCGTCGCACCGAAGTTCAGCGAGGCATTGGACTGGGATTGCTCACCCGTGGTATGATTTATCGCAGTATGGCAGAACTACGTGAAGAGTTGAACATTTCCAACCAAGAAGCGCTACGTTACACAGACCTGGCGGAAAGTGATCTCAAGGATGCTGTGCGGATCTTTTCAGAATCAGTGCATGAGCCAATTCGTGAAGTACAGGCACGGAATGAGATGGCTTGCTGTTACCGAGCACGATATTTGCTCCTGCGGCGTAGTGGCGCTAACGAATCTGAACAAGAAATGGCCCTTATTCAAGGACGTATGTACTTCCGCCAAGCGATTGAGTTGTCTCAGAAGCATAGGTATACTATTGAAGAACTAGATTCGATGCAGGATTTAGCTGTATTATTCACCCGAGCGGAACAATATGCCGATGCAAGGCGTTACTTGGACGAAATCCGTCGCAAGATTCCCAATCAATATGCAGTGCAACCAGGAAGCGGTATGGCAGCGATCGGTGAATCAGACCGCGTAGACGCTTATTACAAATTACTTGGTCAAGTGGAACTATTAGAAGGGGCCATTACTTACGAAGAGGGAAAACAACAAGCGTGTGACGAGGGGTTAAAAGGGGGACAGCCTACGCGGAAGGCCTGGCTAGATACTGCACGTCACTATTTATTAGCCGTGTCATATTTCAACCACTATGCTACAGAGCCTTTTGTGCGCAGACTGACTTTTAGTCGGATTTACAAGCGCTTCGAAGATTGTGATCCAGTTCTGGTGCGCGAAATCACACAATTGCATATGCCACGATGGGTCGAGGAATATGATCTACCCGATGAATTAGTGCGAAGTCTGTTCCGGGACGTATTTGGTCTGTTCGACTGAGTTTATTGGGTTGGAACAGTATTTCAAAAACGTCCTTCATGTAAACAACCGCCTGTTGTGCAGTCTAGTATATAGATGGGAGAGTCAACCCGTCCTATATATCGCTGAATATGTTTTGCGATGCTATGGGTATGTTGAGCTAAAACTGCGGTATCTGTTCTCCTGGCCTCCAACATAATTCGATACACTGGTTCGGTGCTCGCAGGACGACATTCAATG
>DAOTUB010000227.1:0-26315 GCA_034437455.1 Anaerolineae bacterium
AAAGGCTGCCCCTAAATCTCGACGTTTTCGAGGCAAAAATGGGGCATGAAGCCTCAATGTAGGCCAAAAAACTGCGCCTGAAGGGACGTTTCCTGCCAAAAACAAACCCTCTCCGACAGCCTGCTAGGGCGGAAGATGAGCTGATCCCCGAATCTGACATCCGAAACGTAGCCAGAGCGCTTGAGGTAGTTATGATGGTTCCGGAAGCGTGGTCTTTGATGCAACCGCTTGCCTTGGCCTTGCACCCACACTTAGAACGGCGAGGTTATTGGATTGATTGGAGTGGCTTTCTACACAGCCTGATAGCTTGTGCTCATCAGCAAATGGATCTGGCAGCCGAGGCCGAGTTGCTGGCTATGCAAGGTCAAATCCAATTACAACGAGGCACCCATCAGGCAGCGGTGGTTTCTTACCGCCGGGTATGGCGGCTTTGCCGTCAAACTGGTGATCAACTTGGCCGGGCCAGGGCTCTCTCCAATCTGGGTTACCTATACCGGATACAGGGGCGCTTTCACCGTGCAGAACTTTTTTGTAAGAGAGCATTGGCCTTGTTCGAGATTCTGGGAGACACCGCACGGGTGGCTTACACTGAAAATCATCTAGGACTGGTCTACTATGATCAGAGATGTTGGTCTGAGGCACTACCACACCTGACCCGAGCAAAGGTGTTATTGAATCAGGTAGGAGACCAGCATGGCCTGGCCAAGACGTTGCACAACCTGGGTGAGCTTTACCGGTGTACCGGTAAGCCAGAGATCGCGCTAGATTATTTCGGACAAGCCATTCGCAACTATCAAATGGTAGGGGATGAGCTTAGCGTCGCTAGGCTCCATCTCAACATCGGTAACGTTTATTTTGACCGTGGTGATTTGCCGCTAGCAGAGATGACCTATAGCCAGGCTGAGACTATTTTGGAGCGCGAAGGCGATGGTTTATACCTGGCCCGTATCTGTCATAACCTGGGAGTGGTGTATACTCAACTCAAGAACTGGACTGAGGCAGCGTCCTGTTTCGAACGGGCGCTGGAGCGGTGGCAAGATCTAAAGGACACGTGGAACCTGGCCAATACGTTGGGAGAACTTGCTCGCTTGCACCATATCCGTGGCCGTTGGGCCCAGGCACAGGCGTGTTTGGACGAAGCATGGGAATTGACGCGTGAACGGCGTGAATCACATTATGGTCCTTTGCGGCACGAATTGACCGAGCTACGACAGGAATTGGCTGGTCGTCTGGCGCAAAGTAGCACAACCAAGGGCATTGCTTGAAGACGACGAGTCTGAGCAAGCGAGCAGCAGAAGTTTACCATCCCAGACGACATAACAACAAGGTGGATTCTGAAGAAATCCAGAACCCACCTTGCTGGCTTTTAAGGACACCCACCGGCTGTCCCACTGCATATAGTCGCTTGCACGACCGGAGGCGCCACAAACCGCGTGGATACGACGGACAGTGCGATGGCAAGCAGCATCGTGACGACGAAGGCTTTCAACTGTTTCCTGGACATTTCACATCTCCTTTCTGTGTGTTAGAAAGCGAGACGCGGGGCCCCCCGGACGCCACTTTGTCGCCCGGCTCCGGAGACGTCCAGCTATGGTTTTTAATGAACTTTTCTGCCTAAAGTGGCCACTTCTATCCTCAATATACTACTTTCCTGCCTGACATACCTGGCAGGGTCTGACAGTTTGTCTTACAGGTTATCTGTGAGGTTTCAGCAGGGTAGGCGTAGTGTGTTGTTCAGCGTGGGTTAGGTGTTGGATGTAAAGTGCAAAAAAGCGCCCCGGCCCAGAGACGTTACCCAGGGACCGGGGCTGTTCTATGTTTGCCCGGCTTGTCCTCATCTCCCCCCAGATTGGGAGGGAGGAGAAACAGGGGCAAGCGCGGCCAGGGACGCGGTCGTGCCATCTCTCACGCGCCTCTTTGCACAACAAGGCGCGCAGCCTCGGCCCTCCAGCCCTTCGACCGTGCTCAGGGCAAGCCGTGGCCAGAGGGCATTTCCGGAAAGCACGGGAGAGACGTGGGAGACGACCACTCGAAACCCGTTGTTGTCGTTGCGATTGTTCGGGTTCCTGTTGTTGCGGTAGGCGCAGCGGACGTTGTTCTCGTTGTTGAGGAAGGAGCCGCCCCGCACCACACGGCGGTCTCTGCGACCGGCCCCCGCACAAAGGGCCGCCCAGATGGGCGCCCTCAAATGCCAATTGTCTGTTTGATCCAGCCTCCTAACAAATTACCGAGCTCTTTCACCATTCGCGAGGCGTGGCGATATTGTCCCTCGCTCAACCACTCCCAGCGGACGACTAGGCGCAAATAGAGGCGCACCTTGTCCAGCTCGGCGTCGGCCTGGCGCAATTGCCTCAGGCGGGGTTGGCCCTGCAGGCGGTTCGCTTCGATGATGCGCTCCTGAAAATTCAAGGCTGCGTCTTGCAGTCGCTTGGTCACTACAAAGCGCTGGCTGCGGGGAAAAGCTATCGTCCGCGGAATGATCCAGGTGAGCAGATCATACGTGCGCGTAAAGATGATCATTGGTTCTGACGCCAAGACGCACCTCCGGGTATGGGAGGGGTCTGCGCCGCCACGCTGCGCCGCAGACCCCAGGTATCGCCGTAGCGGGCGTGGTTGATCCAGCCAAGCAAGGAGCTTACCACCGCCTCCTGCGTCCCCTCGCCGGCCACCCAGCCGGTCACGAGTTGCTTGAGCTTGCGCCGGTAGGCCACGACCTTGCGCCGTTTGAGCCGCCGGTGGGTGGGATAGACCACGAACCCCAGGAATGGAAACCCCTCGGTCGTGGGGCGGGGGTGCGCGCCGGGGTGGATCGTCAGCCGCAGGCGAGCCAAGCGCCCGACGACCGCATCGCGCCAACCCCACAACGTGCGCTTGTCGTCGGCGAACAGCAGCGTGTCGTCTACGTACCGCACGTACCCGCCGCGTCGCTTACAGCAGCGCAATTCGCGCTTTACAAAGTGGTCGAAGGGATCGAGGTAGCAGTTCGACCAGAATTGACTGGTCAGGTTGCCTATTGGCAACCCGCGAGGCCGCAGGGCGCTCAGGAGCGTATCGCCGGGAAAGTAGCGCATCCGGTATTCTTCGGTCAACACTCCCACCCCGCTGGCCAGAATCTGGTCCACCAGCCACAGCACATCCGGATCGGCGATCTTGCGGGCTAGTATCTCTCGCAAGATCGGATGGTCAATCGCGGGAAAGAATTGTTCTATGTCGCACTGGAGCACATAGCGAAAACGGCGGGCAACGTGTTGCGCCCGATCCAGCGCGCGATGCGTCCCCTTCCCGACCCGGTTGGCGTACGAGTCGTGAATAAAGCCGCGCTCGAACAAAGGCTCGATCACGTTGCAGAGCGCGTGGTGGACGACGCGATCGCGGAAAGGGGCAGCGCTGATAAGCCGACGCTTGGGGTCGTGGATGTAGAAAGAGTCGTAGGGGCCGGGATGATAGGTCTTGGACTCGAGCTCCTGTTCGAGTTGCAACAAGTTATCCGCCAACTGGTACTCAAAGCAGGCGGCTGGCTCCCGGCCCCGCTTGCCCCGCGCCGCCTTGCGGGTTGCCAAACGCAGATTTTCCCAGGAATGGATCTGTTCATAAAGTTCGCCCAATGGTACCTCCTCCGAAAATAAATCTGTTACCAATTTGCGTCATTCCGAGCAGCCTGCCCTGAGCTTGTCGAAGGGACCGAAGGGAGTCGAGGAATCTCAGTCACATTTACCATCGCAAATGGAGATTCCGCCGGACGCAAAGCGTCCGCATCCGCTACGCTCACTCGGAATGACGGGACTGGGTAGTAGTAACCTCCCCTCGAAATTTGCTACTCGCGACCCGCCTTTGGCGGGATTTAACCGCCGCGCTCGCTGCGCTCGCGCAGAGGGCAGATTTCCAGAGTACAGAGCGCAGAGCATCAGATTTCCGAGCTGCGAGAGATGGGGGAGACGACCACTCGAAACCCGAAGTGGCCGACGCGAGTGTCCGGGAACCCGCTGCTGCGGTAGGCGCAGCGGACGAAGAACGCGCGGTCGAGGAAGGAGCCGCCCCGCACCACACGGCTGATCGCGTCTCCAGCTTCCAGATTCTCTCGACCATCCTGCGGATCATAGGGATAGCCCTTGTACACGCTCCGCGTCCACTCCCATACATTTCCGCTCATATCCTCCGCCCCATACGGACTCGCCCCGCCCGGGAAACACCCCACCGCACTCGTCGCGCCGATGCCCGTATCGTCATAGTTGGCGCGGTTGGGGTCAGCCTTGTCACCCCACGGATAGACTCGTCCGCCTTCCCCTCGCGCCGCCTTTTCCCATTCCGCCTCCGAAGGCAGCCTAGCTTCCACTCTCAGCGCCTCGCTCAACCAGCGGCAATAGGCCAGCGCCTCATACCAGCTCACCTCCACCGTCGGGTGGTTCGGTAGATCGAACGGCGCGCCGTACGGAACCTGGCGAGTCTCAACATTATACTCGTTCCTCCATTTCCAGCCAGCTTTTGTCCAGTACTGTCGCTTCTGGTATCCGCCCGCCTCCACAAAGGCCGAGAACTGTGCATTGGTCACCGGGTATTTGCTGATCTGGTAGGTTGGTAAGGTTACCTCGTGCTGGGGTCGTTCACTGTCGTATTCGTCGCCTCCCATCAGGAACGATCCTGCGGGGACCTCACACCAAAAGATGTCCGGCGATCCATCCGGCCGCAGCCCCACTCCTGGGCGCGGGTCGCCCAGCTTGGCCAGCGCCCGTCCGGCGGCTACCCGCTCCACCGCGGGGAACTGGCCCGCCTCCAGGATGCGCACCAGGTGAGACTGCACACGTTCCACCTTGCTCTGGTTGCGCTCGCTCACGCGCTTTAGGTCCGCGCTCTCCACCAGTGCCTGGCCCGCCAGCAATGCGCCCCAGGCATCGGTCTCGCTCTGGGTCTCTTGCGTTTCCAGACGACGGCCACATAATTCCTCCACCAAAGCCCAGAGGGCAAATTCGCTGCCCCGGGCCGATTTCGCCCCCGCCAGCAGCGTCACCTCTCGCCAACGGTGGGGGTTAGTTTGCGCCAGCTTGGCAATCTGGTCGGGGTAGTCGTAATCTGTCAGATAACAGGCTGCCAGATACTCTTGGAACGTCCGGTGCGGGAAGGTATAGACGCCCACGCCGCGCGGCAGCAGCAGTCCGGCGCGCTGGCTCAAATAGTGCACCAGCAGGGCTGGGTTGTTATGCACTTTGGGGTTTTGGCTGAGGCGCATCAGGCCGCTAAGCAGGTCGCCCTCGGGCACATCGGCAGTGCCTACCACGTCCTGTTGATTGGCATGGGCCTGGTAGGCCAGCTCGTTGAGCAGATAGCGCACCTTGTCACGGTCCACGCGCAGCCACTCGGCCAGGCTGGGCTGCATCGCCTGTTCCTTCCCCTCCTCATCGCGCACGATCCGCTGGCTTTCCCACAAATCCAGCAGCAGGTCGACCGCATCGGCATACAGCTCCTCTCGCTTTTCTGGCAGGCTGCCGCCGTGCCAGGCGTGCAAAGAGACCATCAACGTGAGCAGCAAAGGACGCTCCGCCAGGCTCTGCAACTGATCGCTGCTGGCGATGGCCCGTTTGAGCAACTCGGCCCGCCCTTGGGAGTCGCTGGCGGCCATATTCCGCAGCGCGCCGATGTGAGCGTACCAATGGTCCACAAAGCGCCGTATCTGCCCCGCGCTGAAGGGGGCCAGGACCGCCTCCTGGTCAAACCCGGAGAGCTTCCAATCTTGCCGCTGATAGGCGTAGGTGCGGCTGGTGACCAGCACGCGGCAGCGCGAAAAGGAGGCCACGAAATCCTCGACCACGTCCTTGATCTGTTCTCTGCGCTGCCCGGCCTCCGGCACCTCGTCCAACCCATCCAACAGCAGCAAGCCGCCCTTTTCCAGCAACTCTTGCCGCAGGTGCGGGGCATAGTCGCCCAATGCCGCGTCCTCCAGCTCGCCGACGATAAAGTCCCACAAGTGCCGGGCTGCGGCTTCTTGGCCAACGTCGGGCAGCCCTCGCGCGGCCAGGTCGCGCAGCACGACCCGCACCGGCAGCAGCGCGCCGTACTTCCACGGCTGACGTTGCTCCTGGCTCTGTCCCTCTTTGTCCGGGAGCGGCGCGGTGAGCAAGGCCAGGTTCGCCGCCTCCTGCTTCAGTTCCTCCCCTGCTAGACACATTGCCACAAAGTTGACGAAGGTAGACTTGCCGCTCCCCGGCGCGCCCAACAGCACCAGGCGTGGGTGGCGGTTCAACTGCTCCAGCGCCGAAAGCCGCCGCATCTCGCCGCCAGGCTCGCGGTCTGGCAATTCGCCGCGCTGCAGCCGTCCGTGCGCTTCTGGGGTGAGCGTGAGCAAGGCGGTGTAGACCGCGCTCAGGTTCAGGCGCCTCTTGGCTTCACTGGCCGCCTTGGGGTCTATGCCGGTCAGCGAGAGGTGGCTCGTCGTCTCTAGCACGCGACAGAGGTAACTGTAGCGCAAGTCCCCCGGTCGCTCCCTGGCCTGCTGCGGACCGATCACGATCTTGTCTCCCTTGACGTCGTCGCCGTAGCGGCGCTCCCCACCAGCCTGAGCATGATCGCCTTTGAGAGTGCCGACTGTCGCAGCCTTGTCCTGCGCCGCGCCTACCTTCTGGGTGATCGTGACATCCAGCCCCTTGGGCACAGGGGCGCCGCACTCGGGGCAGAATTTGGCGTTCTCGGGCAATTCGGTTTCACATTTCGTGCATCGCATTGGCATACCTCCCTAGTTAGAATGATCTCAAACCACAGCGGCTTGAAAGAGCCGGTGATGAGCGTCGTAAAAAGATGGCTCTACTCTTTGCCCAGTCGATCAAGCTTTACGCCGGTTATCTTCTGCCCGCGCCCGGCCTGCTCGATCTTTTGGCTCACTTTGATCCTGCCGCCAAGCAGCTCTTTGGTCTCTACCCCGACGATCTTGTCAGCTCCTCGCCCGGTCTGGATGACCTCCAGCGTCACTCTGATCTCCTCGAGACGCCGGGTCAGTTCGTCGGCCAGGTCGCTGTCGCGGGCCAACGTTTCCTTGAGGATATCCGTCAGGGTCGCCCGGTAGCGCTCCGGCTTTTCTTCAAAGCGAGCCAGAATCTGGGCGGCCTCTTCGTCCTCCGCCTCAGCCCATCGCTTTTGCAGGGTAGCGAGCAGTGCTCTGGTCTTTTCATAGTCGCTCTGACCAGCGGCGCGAATAAAAGCCTCCGGTTCTTCCGTCACATACGTCGTCAGGACAGCTACGATGTTTGTCGCCAGGTTTGTCGTTGGATCCATTTCTTTCACCTCTTTCAACGTCCTGGAATCGCTGAGGCCGCTGAAAACACTGAACGCGCTGATGCTGTGGTCTTCTCAGCAATTTCATAAAGTTCAGCGCTTCAGCGCTCCAAAGACCCTTTTGCAGCTACCATTCGCGCCAGGTTCACCCAGAGTGCTTGAGCGTCACTGGCAGATAGACCTTGTACAGCGTCGTGAACGACCAGGTCACCGGCGCATCGCTGAGTGGGTTGCCTGCCAGGTCCTCAGCTTCTGTGACGGTGATGGTGTAAGATGTTCCAGGCGCAAAGGCGTTATGGGTAAGCGCTACCACATCGTTGGCGTCATTCCAGCCCGCTGCCCAGCCTCCAGGATCGGGTGAGACAAAGTAGCTGAATGTACCGATGCTGATCGGCTCGCTGAAGGTGATCACGACGTTTGTATCTGCCGCTACCCCGCTCGCTTCGTTCGCCGGTGAGGTGGACTGTATCTCTGGCGCAATCGTGTCAGGGGCGGCAGCGGTGGTGAACGACCAGGTCACCGGCGCATCGTCGAGGGGGTTGCCTGCCAGATCCTCAGCCTCCGTGACGGTAACCGTGTGGAGCGTGCCAACGGAAAAGGCGTTGTGGGTGAGGGTGACCACGTTATTCGCGTCATTCCAACTTGCCGTCCAATCCCCAGGATCAGGCGACACGAGGTAGCTGAACGTGCTGATACTGATCGGTTCGCTGAAGGTGAGCACAACGTTTGCGTCTACGGCCACTCCGCTCGCCCCGTTCGCCGGTGAGGTGCCGCGTATCTCTGGCGCGACGGTGTCTGGAGCGACGGTCGTGAACGACCAGGCCACTGGTGTGTCGCTGAGAGGGTTGCCCGCCAGGTCCTCTGCTTCCGTGACGGTGACGGCGTAAAGCGTTCCAGTGGCAAACGTGCCGTGGGTGAGCGTTACCACGTCGGTGCTGTCATTCCAATTCACCGCCCATCCCCCCGGATCAGGCGACACCAGGTAGTTGAACGTGCCGGTACTGATCGGTTCGCTGAAAGCGATCACGATACTTGCGTCCACCGGCACCTCGCTCGCTTCACCGGCCGGAAAAACGGTCTGTACCTGGGGCAGGGTGGCATCGAACGTGAAGGTATGAACGTCTTTTGCCGTGGACATCACATTCCCGGCCAGATCCTGCCCCACAGAGACATCCAGGCCGAAAGCGCCTTCCTCCACCTGCGAGGTAAACGTATACATCCCATACCAATGACTTGGGTCGCTATCCAGGAAGCCGTTGGTGTAACCCACTCCTGTTTTTGCCGTCAGGGTGTAGCTCATCTGAGACTCTTGAAGGTTGACTGTCACAACCGGCATGACGGCCGTATTCATTCGCTCGTGAAAGGCAATGTGGAATTCAACGGCATCTGCCAGAGCCACCACGTCCGGCGCGACGACCGTCGTGATGGTGGGGGGCGTGAGATCTAAATAGTCCAGGCTGATATCGTCCACGACAAAATTCGTGATGTCGCTTCCATCGGTGGTGGCCGTGAACCAGAGTTGGACTGCCTGACCGGTGTAAGAAATGACGTCAAAGCTGACTTGGCGCCAGTACCCATCGGCATCTCCGTCGTCAAGCTCCTCGAACGTAGCCAGGCGAGCGCCGTCGGCATCGGCCAGGAAGGACGCGAAAAAGTCGTGGGGGTGTGTCGTCTCGGCAGTCGCCGCGGCGCGCCAATAGGTCAGCCGGGCCAGCGTCGCGTCGCCTGGAATGTAGAACGCCTGGGACAAGGCAACCTGGGCGTTGTGATAGACTGGGAACAATGCCGCGTGGTCGCCGTTGTGGGGCGAGTCCGGCGTGATCATCTCAAAGAAGCTGTCTTGGCTCCAGGGCGCGCTGCCGGGGCCGGCCTCAAAATCGCCATTGACCAGAGCATCGTCGGCCAACGAGGTGACGTAGGCGACCAGAGGCCCTTCGGTTTCGACGAAGGGTGCGCCAAAGGGACGGATCTGAACAGGCCGCACGATGCAGCTCATCGGAGCCGGGCATTCCTCAATCGCCGCGTGAACATCCTGGGCCATCAGATGGGCTTCCAGGGTGTCGAGTATCCACCGGATCATGCCGACGGCATAGACACCGCTGCGTAGACTCAGCTCGTACGGGTCGCCGGATATGGTCTGCACCCAGGTGACAGTGATGCCAGGGGTCTGAGTAACGGTGGGTGCATAAGAAATGGGATAGTGGCTGAGCCAGGGATCGTTCATCCCGGGCAGTTTGAGCTCCAACCCCTGGCCGTGCGCCCACTGAGCGATAGCCGTCAATTTAGACAATTGTGCCATCTCATAGAGTGTGGTGTCTCCGTAAGTAGCCCATCGCTCAGCCGCATAGTCCAGATAATACTGGTTAAAGTTGTCCACAAAGCCCTGAGCCGCCTCGGTGGTGGCGGTGCTGGTGGCCACGCTCAAGTAGGCCCAGTCAATGAACGTTTCGGTCTGGCTAAAGATGATGGTATGGGGTGTGGTGATCTGCTCGATGAGGAGCGTGGGAGTGAAAAAGTAGCGTACGAGGATAGGGTCGGCCACCGTCTCGGTCAACGATTGCATCCGATCGGGGTAGCTCATATAGCCGGTGACGTTCGACGTGACGGTGATTCCGGTCAGGTTATCCACGCCCAGGTTATAGATCTTGAGCAAGCGGTCGGATTCGAACGACACTTGGCCAAAATGAGTGTCCGTCACACCGCCAAAGTAGACCACGTCCAGCGGATCCTCGGTGCCTTCGATCGAGACCCCAGGGACATCTGGGCCGGCGGAATCGTAGTAAGCGCGCAGAGCGATGGCCAGGTTTTCGCGAATGTAGGCATAATCCAGTCCCGGCAGGTCAGGGTCAGCCACGCCAAAGATAACAACCTCTCCTCGCGCCTCATCGTAGGTGGCGCCGACGATGTTGCTGATGGATGGCACTACAGATGCCTGGACGGCCCCACTCACGCGCTCGACCGGCCCATTGAGCTGTGCATGGACTGTTGTCTGTTGCAGCGCGGCAGCGTGACTCGCACGAGCGCCCAGCGATATGCCTCCCAAGACCAGGACGAGCGACATCAGCGCCAGAGCCAATGGAGCAAATAACCGTTCTAACTTATTCATTTCCCCTCTCCTCTGTGGACAGAATCGTTTTAGCGTTCGCGGTGTTTTAGGTTCTCAAGCGCCTGGCGGATCATCGGCAGCCTCGAAAATCCGACTTGCTCACCCTTGTCAAGGGCCTGTTGGTAGTAATCTCGGGCTTTTTCTCGCTGGCCCCGTTGTTGAGCCAACGTGCCAAGTTGGTAGAGCGATTGGACAGCATCGTGGGGCAATTCTAACTCCAGGCGAATGTCCAGGCTGATCTGGTAATGTTCCTCTGCCTCCCGCCACCTGCGCATCGCTTGGGCGACAAGGCCAAGCTGCTGGTGGCAGCTCGCAACCTCCTGTTGGCGATTGAGGGCTTGAAACATATTCAGTGCCTCGTGCAAATGATCCAGTGCTTGCCCATACTCCCCTTGCAGATAAGCCAGGGTGCCCAACTGCACCGTGGCGACAGCCTGGTTGTGGCGTTCTCCGGCCTCCAAAACCCTTTCATAACGAACCTGTGCCTCGTCATAGTTTCCCTGCTGCAAGGCCAATGTACCCAGAGAGATCAGCGCCGACGACTCGCCCCACCTATCGCCTACCTCCTTGGCCAGTTTCAATCGCGCCTGGTACTCGTCCTCGGCTTCCTGGAGATCACCCTGCTCCTCGGCAAGTATGGCCAGGTGGAAGTGGATGTCGGCGAGCAACAGACGATCCTCCTCTGCTCCAGCGTAACCCTGAGCGCGTTCCAAACGTCGGCAGGCCTCGTTCAAGCGGCCTTGTTGGAGGGCAACCCGTCCCAGATCGAGCCACGCGCCAGCCTGCAATCGCCTCGTTTCCCAATCGTCGCCGCCTTCTACCAGGCTCAGGCTGGTCTGCAAACACCGTTCTGCCTCGTCAAAGTCGGCCCGATCCATTGCCAGGATCCCCAACTGCCGCCGGTCACGGGCCTGACCAGGGCGATCACCAATCTGGCAATGGAGCTTTAGCGCTCGTTGATACTGCTTTTTGGCTGCATCCCGCTCCCCTCGCGCGTGGGCCAGCCAGCCCAGGCGGCGCCACGCCTCGGCCTGGATCACAAGCTCGCCCTCATCCTGTGCCGTATCTATGCTTTGTTGATAACAAGACGCTGCGTCCTCGTACTCACCCCGTCCATCCTGAATCAGCCCGATGTAGAATTTCCAATGGGCCCAGGCCTTTTTGTTCTGTAAATGCTCAGCAGCTTTCAGGGCATTACCGACACGTTGGGCAGCTTCGCCCCAGTGACCCTGCAAGTACAAGTACTCTTTCAACCCACTCATAAAGTCGAGCACAAATTTCCATTGCTCCTCCTGATAGGCGCGTGTCATCGCTGTCAGGATAGTAGGATGTTCAACCTCCAGAGCGTCAAAGTCAAGCTTCGACACTTGAGGATGTTCCTTGGTGTAGGTCAGGTAGCGCAAGACGTAATTGTTGTGTGTGTGCTGTACGTAGGCCCCCCAATCACGATCCTCGTTCATCGGTCCGCCCACTCCTTGGTGATATCAGACTTGATGAAATATTGGGTCAAGGAGTGAAGAGCAAAGCGCTCCCGTTCGACCGGACCGAGCTTATCCACCAACGACAGTGTGATCAACTGGTCCATCGCCGCCCAAAAGTCGTCCGCTTCTTCTACCTGGCTGATCTCCTGCACGTCCTCGACCGCGCCGCCGGTGATGGGGGGAAAGACCGACATATCCACCAAAGCCATACGAGCGTTCATATCCAGCATCTCCCAAGAATGTTGGTAGACAAACCGGTAGAATTCGTAATCCTGGCCGCTGAACGAGGCTCGTTTCAACGCGTCGAGCACTATCTCCATTGGTTGGCGGCTCATCTGGCCGACGACCAGCTTCATCGCCAGGGGCGCGCCGCCGGTGACCTGGTGGATCTCGACCAGGCTCCTCCGTTCGGCTTGAGCGACGGCCTCAATGCCCCTCTCCTTGCTCTCCTCGCGTAAGAACATAACGCCCTCGTCCTCGGGAAAGCCGCTCAGGTTGATCGTGAACACGCGCTCGTGCCTGACCTGGTGGCGGCTGGTGATGAGCAACTTGCTCTGCCCCAGGATCTGGAACAGGCCGGCCACCAACTGTTCGCTTTCGCGAACAGTTTCCAGATTATCCATCGCAACCAGCACCCTTCTCTTTGCCAACAGGTGCTTGACCGCCGCTTGCTTTTGCTCTGACGGCATCTGAGCGATGTCTACTCGGCCGCACTGACGGCCAATGTCGCTCAGCAACTCGTCAAAGGTGTGAGTGGAATCTTGCGCCTTGATCGAGCTCTCGCCGACAAAATACTCCGTCTTGGCACTGGCCCAAACGATGCGGTCAAAGAGTCGCTCCTGCTTGCACCGTTCCGCTACCTCGCGGGCCAGCGCGGTCTTGCCAATCCCGCCCAGCCCGACGATGGCGATCATTGGCTTGTATTTTGGATCGCGCAGCCCACTCATTGTCTCCTTCATCTCGTCAAAGCGCCCCACGAGCCGGTGGTAAGCCTTGGGAGGCAAAGTCAAAGGCACGCGGGGGGAGCTTTCATCAGCAGGGGGGTGGTATACGTGCTTATCTCCGTGGACGACATCGCCATATTGCTGTTGCCCGCCGACGTGGACGGGACCCTCCCCGCCTTTGATGGCGCCGACGACTGCGTCGCTTTCCTCTACCGCATCCACTTTCTGGCGGATGTCTTGCTGCATTTGCTGGTCAGCATCGTTTGGCACAGGAGTGCTGCAGTTGGGACAGAATTTGGCGTTCTCGGGAAGTTGAGTTTTACAGTTTGTGCATAGCATAGGAAATTCTCCTTGAAAATTGAGTCAGTTGTCGCTCAAGTAGATAAGCACGGCAAAGGTCCATTCTCAGCCCAAAGTCGCGAGTGCACTTGGTGATTTTTCGGCAAAGGCGAATCCTCTTTTTCATCCAGTCCTCCTTTCGCCCCACGCCTCCGCCACTGGCCGCCAATCTGCGCTGATAGTGAAAGGATTGATCTTGGCGGGCTTGTTGTCGCAATGAGGACAAGGTAACTCAATTCCCACGGTGAGCCTGTAGGCGTATTCATCCAGAGACCCTCCTCCTAAGGACCTCATATTGGGACTAAATCCTGCCGCCAAGTCCACCTACTCCTTCAGAAAGTCCTGGAAACTGGCATAATAGATGCGGTAGTGGCGTTCACTTTCCAGCAGTCGCTGCTGCGCCACTGACAAGTAAGGAGACCTTCACTACACCAAGCGCAAAAAATAGACACCGTGCAGCCCGACCACGACCAAATCGCCAGAACTCGGCCAGGTACAGGCGTTCAACTCCCCACGGACACGTAAGGTAACCAAGGCATCCCCGCTCTACGCATCCCAGACCCTGACCGTGGTGTCATTTGACACAGAAGCGATCAGAGCTAATCGCACATGCGTTGACCTTATCCGAATGGCCCTCGAACGTGCCGATCCCTGCTCCCGTCGCAGCATCCCACGCCTTGAGGGTATGATCCGCCGACGCGGAGAGGATTATCCGGCCATCACCACTGATGGCGCAGCCCCGGATTGCTTCCTGGTGTCCCGACAGTGTATGCAGTTCTGCGCCCGTGGCGATATCCCATAACTTGAGTGTGGTATCTTGGAGCGCCGTGATGACAGTCTGGCCACCCGGACTGATCTCACAATCATAGACTGATTCGTGGCGGACGGCGGGGAAGTGCATCGCCAGCGTGCGGACGTGAGCCGGATGGGGTACATCGGGTAGTGGATGAAAGGGCAAAATGTATGGTCGTGGGAGGCTTGTGGAACGGATCGTTACAGACTCCAACAAACCTTCCCGTTGGGACAACCTGGTGTATAACGTGTTGGCAAGCTCTTCCACTTCTTCGCAGTGGTCAAGGATACGGCTGTTTTGAGTGAGTGCCTGTCGAACAGAAGCGAGGACAGAACTCTTGGGGAACGGCATGAGGCTGTAATCATCGATCAAGAGCTGAGTGGCGCCTAATTCATACATCTTGGTCACCAACCAATCAAAGTCGAGCAGCATCCCTCGCAATATATCGTCCCGCCCACTGCGTGCTAGATGACGGGGGAAATGCCGAAACCCGTATTCATCGTAAGCAAAATAGCGATGACTCATTCTTCAAATCCCGCTGTCGCCACTTTTCCAACATACATAGCCTAACCAGCCAGATACCTCCTGCAGCATCTCCCATAGCAAGATGATCGCCCCTGTCCACAAATGCCAAAGAACGAATCGCACTTCCACATCGCATCATAGCGACGGGAAGCCCTGTTTCCAAATGCCAGATCCGCAGTGTGCTGTCCCGAGAAGCGGAAGCAATCCATTGCCCGTCTGGGGAGACGGTCACTGCCCATACCGCGTCTGAGTGACCGGACAGGGTTCTGACTTTCTTCCCACACTCCAGGTCCCACACTTTCAGTGTTCTGTCTCGCGAGCAAGAGACCACAAGTTGACCACCTGGTACCAAGGCGACAGACCAAAGTGGTGCATTGTGTCCTTCCATCACGTGGATACACTCACCCGTAAAGAGGTCCCAGACCCGCACTGTTCGATCCTGCGATCCAGACACAACTCGCTCGTCATCTTGTGTAACGACGACCGAGTAGACGCGATGAGCATGGCCCTCGAAAACACGCAACTGCCGCCCAGTTGTCAGATTCCAAACCCTGATCGTATGGTCCGCCGAACCTGAAACAGCCAATGCGCCATTGGAGACGATACTTACTGAAAGCACGCGGTGCTCGTGCCCCTCCAGTACTTGTTCGATCGATCTCGAAGCCAAATTCCAGACCCTGAGCGTGCGGTCTGAAGAGGCAGAAATCGCTTTGTGGCCATCTGGCGTCATTGCCACCGACCAAATCCAGCGATCATGCCCCTCCAGTTCACCCATTTGTGCTCCTGACTTGAGATCCCAGACTTTCAGCAAGCCATCTGCAGCCCCCGAGATCAATGAGTTTCCATCGGGAATCGCAGCAAGTGTGTTCACCCAACCGATGTGAGCACTTGTCTTGGACCGATCCGACTCATCTGTCAAGCTCCAGACCCTGAGTGTTCGGTCGGCAGCTCCAGAGACAACAAACTCCCCATCCGCCGCCACTGCCACCGCGCGGACCCAGTCCGAGTGACCTTGGAAAACCCGCAGTTGCGTCCTTTCTTGAATATCCCACAAGCGCACCGTAAAGTCGACGGATCCAGATAGCAGTCTCCGTCCATCTGAGAAAAGTGCCAAGGTTCTGATGCTTGCAACGTGACCTTCCAGGGTGGCCTCAAGTTGCCCAGTTTCCAGATCCCAAACCCGAATGGTGCGATCACGAGCGCCCGAAATTACCTTTTGGCCGTCCGGGGTTACCACAGCCGCGTACACGCGACCTGTATGTCCTTCTAGCACCCCTTCGAGTTCTCCCCGCTTCAAGTTCCATATCTTCAACGTTGTGTCACTCGAAGCAGACACGACCCGCTCCCCGTCGGGAGTAATAGCCAGGTCATTGACGTTACGCTTGTGCCCCTCGAAGCAGTACAGCTCCCGCCCACTGGCAACATCCCAAATCCTTACTGTCCTATCCCTGCCTCCCGAGACAAGCCACTTTCCATCAGGGGTTGAGGTTACACAGAGCACCCAGTCGGTGTGGCCCGCCAGCGCCCCAACTTGCTCACCCTTCTCAAGATCCCATATCTTGAGTAGATTATCTCGCCCGACAGAGACAGCCAGATTGCTATCTGATATGAGAGCGATGCTATACGCACGTCCCTCGTGTCTTCCGAGTGTATTCAACTCCGCGCCGGTAATCAGATCCCATTCTTTCAGTGTTCCGTCAAATGACACCGAGAGAGCACGCTTTTGGTCTGGAAGCACCGCAACGTCGCTTATGGCACCTTTGTGTCCCAACAGCACTCTCAGCAGAGCAGAGGTCTCTCCCCCTACGTACCAGAGCAAGAAAGCATATAGCAACTGGCCCGCCGCGAGAAGCTCATCGGCCCGAGTCGCTAGCTCTGAAAGCCCCATTACCAAGCCACGGTTGAGCACCTGCTGCAGGAAGAAGGCAGGCCACTCATTGGGATCCCAACCTCGCAGGCCATGTGCCTCGTGGTCAAGCAATCGGGAAACAGGTTCCAGATGTATACGAGCTGCGTCAATTGGATGTTGCCCCAATGCTCTCTTGAGATCATCCAGTAGGTCGTCGATACCGATCTTGCCGCACTTGACCTGTAGGAATACCAGATCGGTGAGCAGGTCAACCAGAGTCAACCAGCGGTCATACTTATCCGATCCAGTCTTTTGGGCAGCAGAAGAAATGAGATGTCGCGGGAAATGCCGCAGGCCATACTCGTCGTAGGCATCGTAGCAGGTTCTCATCACCCCAACCCTGCCAGTTCCAGGTAATAGTCAGCAATCATGTCATCGTACCGCACCAGGTCCACTTGCTCCTTCAAAAAGTCCTGGAAGCTGGCGTGATAGATGCGGTAGCGGTAATCACTATCCACTTTTTCCTGCTCCAGAAACTCGCGCCACAACTTGATACTCGTCTTTACCTGCCCCTGTTCCAGCTTCGTCCAAGCCGCTATCTGTTGTGCCGTCACGGGTTCCTGAGCTACGCCCAAGATACACACAATGGGTTCATATATGGAGTCGAACTCTCTCTCGTTTCCTTCCCGCATCTGCCGCCAGTGACGCTGATAGTAGGCCATCAAGCCGTCAGGTAATTCGTCCAGAGTGCCCTTGACGAACTTGCCTTGCTCGATCGCTGGCAATACATAGACCAGATACATAAAGTTTCCCTGGCTCTTTTTCCGCAGGCCGACAACGAATTGCTCCGCATTGACACCCCAAGCCGCGAGTCGCTCGCGCATTGCCTCCCTCTGGATACAAGTTTCAATGTAGGTGGTGATGTCCTGTAGGTTGCCCTCTGAATCCGCCTCCAGATCGAGCGTCTGTTGCTGTGCCACTTGCAGTCGCAGGTCATCCAGAGGCCGCGTGGTCACGACGATGTATACACCTTTAGGAAGCGAGTTCGGCAAATAGAGAATACTGACAGCAGGCGCAAGCCCCAACCGGTCCGCTTCATCCAGGGCATCAATAGCCAGAACAATGGAATGATGTTCGCTGTTTGCCGCTGCTTCTCCAAGACATTGCATCAGGAACCCACTATCGTCGAACGCCCTTGGTGGCAGTTCCTTGTGCTTTAATCCATAACGAGCAATGAGTTGAGCACAGGCGTTCTCCAAAAAAACGCGCGTGCTGCGGATGTTCTGGGAGGCGATATTGAAGTGGTGGATGTAGCCCCGGTCGTTAACCAGCTTGGCCATCAAGGCCGACTTGCCGATGCCTGGCACACCGCGGATGACAAAGTATCCCGAATCGTGCGTGCACAGGAATTCGTCCAGCGCATCGAACACAAATTGCCTGCCGACAAAGCCTCTAATCTTGTCGACCATCAAGGCATCGAACGAACGGTGCAGGCTAGCAGGTCTTGCCTGGAAGTGTGAGTAAACATTGAGAACTCCGATGACCTGACCATGGTCTCTTACTTCACGTACATCCTGACGTACTAAACTTTGGTTATTGTCCATAACTGTCTCCTTTCCCGTTCTGCGATCGGCAGTGACGGCTGAAGAGCCGAGCACGGGCACATCCGGCAGCGCCTTGCCACACCCTGGACAGAAACGAGCATCGTCAGGCACCTGATCAAAACCACAAGTTGGACACTTCATAGATATCCCCTTATGCTCACTTTAGATGACGGTTACCCCACTGGCTTGCCACACTTGTGACAAAATTTGGCTTTGGCAGCAACCTCTGTACCACAGTAGGGACAGTGCTTTGAGATGGTTGCCAATCTCGTCTGACAGTGCGCACAGAACTTCCAGCCTGCCTGCACTGGTTGGCCACAGTGCGGACATGTGGAGCCAGCTAAAGCCGTAGATGCTACGGAATCTTTGATTTCAGGACCGATCTTGTCCCCGGTAAACTTGTTGCCCTGGACAACATCACCGTACTGTCGTTCCCCGCCGATCTGAGCATGGTCACCTTGAACAGTACCCACTACTGCAGCGTTGTCTTGAACCGTTTCCACCTGCTGGACGATCAAAGAAAGCGGTACCACGCCTAGCAGATCCTCCAATTGTGGGGATTGTTTTGGTTGAGTAGGTAATGGCAAGCTGCTTCCGCCTTCCGAGCCATCTACCACACTCCCTATCATAGTGCCTTCAACCACGCCCGTTTCATGATGTACGATAACCTCCCCTCCCGAAACATTGAAAAGCATAGAACCGATCATCACACCCTTCATACTCTCTTTTACAATCTGTTCAACGTCCTGGATGATTGTTTGATCCTGTACATTTCTTGCAACTGCTCCTACCTGATATCCTGTACTGGATACCTCTGAGACATCTTGCCTAACTACTTGCTTCAACTCCTCGATCTTGCCTTTTGCCTTCTGTTGAGCTTCCTTGTCGCTGACTGGGTTGAACACACGACCGCCAGGAGCGCGTAGGTAGAGCACCGGCGTTCCCCAGTCTCGTATATCATTCCAGTTATTGTACTCCAGAGCCTTGAGTCGAATAGCTTCCCGCCCCAGCGCTACTGCCTCGTCTATCGTCAACCCTGCGACTAGCGCCCCGTAGAATGCCTCTCCGAAGGCCACAGCAAGTGTATCCTTGATCTTGAATTGCATCGCGACCACGGCCGGAATACCGGCCTTCAACAGCGACGTGGCTACGCTGCTCCACACATTGTGACCATCACGCCGCCCTGTCTCACAGGCACCCAACACGACCAGGCGTACCCCCTTGCTCCGCAGCGTTTCTGCCAGATTGTCTGCTGGAAGGAATTGGGCCTGATTCTCCTCGTCTGCCAGGATAATTCCACCTGCACCGACTTTTTTCCACCTGACCTGTCCCAGACCCTCTCTGACAAACTCACCGTGCCCGCTAAAGTGGAAGACGTCAGTGCGCTCCATCAATGCAGCCAGCAGACCCTCAGGTGTAGCACCAGGTAGCCGGTCATCTGGACTTGCATCGTAGTCGGGTAGAAAGACCGCCTCCACACCGGGGACTTGACCGAGCGCCTGCCGGAACGCTTTCTGCTCCTGCGGCAGGTTGGTGAGATGTGGGTATATGCTGTGAGGCTCTGGCGTGGCCGCCGCAACGACGATCCGCCGCTTGGCTGGAGCCTTGAACCAGTCGCCTGGTATGGCCAATGCCTCGTGACGCACGATTGAGATGCGCGGATCCAGAGCCAGGAAACCGCTAGAGGTGTGCTCACCGTGGGCATCCTGGATGTAAGCATACTCCCAGGGCAAGTCGGCCAGTTCGTCGGCGAGGCGGAGGCGTAGGCGCAACCCCTCATCGCGCTCGCGTACTTTTGTGAGGCTCTCGCCGAACAACTGGCGGGCATAGGGTGGCAACAACAAAGCGGCAAGGATCTCTCCCAGTTCCATTTGACCCTTGACATCTTGATCCAGTTGTCGTGTCTCAAGTTTATGTACCCTCTGGAGCAAATCATCTGGTACTGTGACGATCTCCTTTTGCTCCCCTTGTCCGACAGGTGAGTCGAACACCCGGACCGAGAACTTTTTGACAGCACCTTTATCATCTTGCTCTACATCCTCGGCCACGAGGACAAAATCACGATAGTCACTAATGGCCATCGGCTACCTCCTTACAGTTCGACGGATACGGCGCACTATTTATGGTAAGCTTCCAACATTTCATTCCAGTGCGTGTCCTTTGCCAGTTCCACCTCGGCATAGTAGGGCGAAATGCGCTGCAGGCCAGGCGGAACAGCGTAGATCGAAACACCGCCGATGCCATCGAACCAGTCACCTCGGTGTCCTTCGGCAATCACCGCACCGCCCGGCTGGAGAGCCTCACTCACCTTCCGTGCTTCTTTCTGAACGGTAGCGTTTGGACTGTGCGCGACCAGGTGTGCCGCCAATGTGCGCAGATCCCACAGATAAAAGTCGAACTTGCTGTCCCTCCGCCTGCCTCGTGGGGTGTTTATCTCCTTCTCTTGCGTCTCGCGCTGGGCCTCCCAGAGGTGATCCGCCTGATTTTTGATGTTTTTCAACAGCGCTTCTGCGAGCCTATCGGCGGCCTGGGCTAGCCCCTCAACGTGCGCCAGGTTCAACGCGACCTTGGTCACGTCGCCACCGTTGAGAGCAGGTGGATGAGTAGTGTAATAGTCCACATAGTGCTGCACAACCAACTCCGCCAGGTCGTGGGCAGACATATCAGGCGCGTCGCGCAACGCACCCAGGATACTTTCGTAGGGCCAACTGCGCGCTGGCACCAACTCCTCCGAAGCCACCAGATAGCGCACGTGCTGACGCACCTGGTAGGCCACCTCCAGCGTCGCCATCACGCAGGCGTCCATCCCTAGCAGGTCAAGCGGCTGGCCGATTTCCCGTACCACTCGCCCCAATTCCTGCGTGTCCAGCGAGTGACCGGAGCTGTCGTCGAAGCATACAGCGCGTTCGGCGTGGTCATCAATCCGCAGAATTCGCTCTAGGGTAGTGTTAAAGAGCACCATACTCCCACGTTGTGCTGATCGTTCAGTTGCTTCGCTGCGGGAGACATCATCGTCGCCCCGTACCTGCCGCGCTATCCGCTCGATCTCCTCTGGCTGCCAACCACTGCCGTGGCTCCACAGCACCAGTCCATATCGTTCTGCCGGACACTGCTCGAATGCCCAGCGCGCCGTGTCGATCAATGCGTCGGGATCGCCAGAGTCGAAGCGACCCAACGACTCTTCGACCGCCGCCTTGCCTGGATCCCCCACGACATAGCGCGTGGCGCCGCCGTGCCAGTCGTAGAGAACGACCAGTTTTAGTTCGGTTGTGCTGCCGACGGCCAGGATGCGCTCCAGGCTGTCCTTACCCCAGGCGACCAGGTTGTTGTGGGCGGCGATGTAGACCAGAATCGTCCATTGAGCTTTTTGATTCGTCGTCATCATCTTCTCCTCTCGTAAGGCTTGGGCTATTCCGCGCGAGCTTGGAATAACCAGATTTGTCAGGTTGCTTGAAATGTCGGATCCAGTGCAGATTGTGAGTGCATATCCAGATAGCGACCCAGCACCGAGGCTGTGGCAAAGAGTAACCGGGTAGGGTGAGGGGTTCCATCTTTGTAGTACTTTGTCACTGCCAGACAGTACAGAAACAACGCGGGGAGGTACTCATTCAAGAAGCCGGATCCCGGCGCGATGTACTTTTGCGCGATGCAGCGAGTGGCAAGAATCATATCGTAGGCAGCCGTCAGGCGACGGTCAGCCATCTGTCGCCACAAGTTATGCCGGATCGCGGACCATCCCCGGTGCAGCAGTCTCTTCCCTGGCACTTCCAGCGTGGCGGCGGCCAGGACGTGCTCGAAGCGCACATAGTCGTTCAGCGAAAAGCCCGCATTGCTCCCCAATCCCATCAACCGCACGTAGGTCTCCAGCTTGACAAAGTCGAACAGGTTGTGCCGCTCGCCCGCGCGGGCAAAGTCGATCAGCCACCCCCGTCCCCTCTCGTCAACCAGCACGTTGCGCAGGTGCAGGTCGCCGTGGACGTAAGAGTGTGGTCTGTCCTTCAACTGACGCTCCAAGATCTGGGGGTATACCTGCAACGGATTGGGGTACATCCCTGGTACACCGGGAAATTCGATCCGCAGGCTCCCGACATCGGGCGACAGGTCTGGGAAGGCAGCCTGGACGATCTGCTCCATCCGCTCCCGCCGGTGGTAAACCACTGTGCCGCGCACGCCGACCACATCGCCCGCCTCTAGCCCCCAGGCGGCGTCGCTTTCTGGCGCAAACTCTACGCGCACAAAGATCCCCCGACCATCCGGGTCCATCAGTTTCATCTGGTCACGCTTGACCCGCAGGACGACCAAGCCCTCGACCGAAAGCAGCGCGGGAGCCTCACCTGATTGGATGTGCTCGTGGTCGGCGGGTATCGCCTCGATCGCCTCCGGGCGATAGTCGTCGCTCGGCTCTGGCGATTGGCCGACGCGCCAGAATCCATCGGAGCTTCTTGAGCGGATCCGCAGCCGCAGGTGTTCGACGAGGTGCTGGCCGTACTCGGCAGCGAAAGAGAGGTCGCGTCGGGCCGTCTGCACGTACCAGTGCTGCCCCAACTCTTTGTCGAGCAGATCGTCGAGTAGCTCGACGACCGGCGCGGTGGTGCGGGAAGACGCGGCCTGGCGGTACCACGTCTCCAGGTCGACGGCCCGACCCAGTGTCCCTTCTCCCACGTAGGCATAGTTCAAGGCAGCCTGCACGCCTTGCTCGTAATACCTTCCCCCTCTCAGTGGGGCCACGCAGAAGGGCAGATGCGGTTCGACGTACCGTTCATAGTTCTCCCGCTCGGTGCGCAGCTCGTGCACGAGGCCGAGCTTGGTCACTGTGAGCGCGGCCTTGCGATCCCGCGTCGTGATCGGCAGGGTCAAAAAGACGCGCGAGTCACCGTAGCCGCCGCTGAACTCTTTTTCGACTTGCACCCGCTTGTAGCCCAGATAGACCTGTTGAAGCAGCGCCTGCTCTCGCTCCGTCAACGGAATCGCAGGCAGTGTTTCGATCTGCGGAGGGATCATCTCCGATTCGAGGGAGGGCAGCGCCCCCGGAAACCCACCGCGTTCGATGAGTCCCTCGATGTCCCCCTTGGGTTCAGGGGCAAGGAGACGGTCCAAAGCCATCTCGACCTTGAGGGCCTCAATGATCCGCTCGGCCTGCTGGCGGGGTTGATCGGCGCCGGTGAGGTCGGCCTCCAGTTGCTCGTATCGCCCCTGTAGGCGGTCCCGGATGCCACTCAGCAGGCGATCCTCAACCAATGGCTCCAATTCTGTCAGCACGACGCCGAGGTTGTGCAGGTTGATGCTGGTCGTCACCTGCCGGTCGGTGAGCATGCCGACGTTGCTGCTCAAGACACGGTAGAGCCGCACCAGTTCCTGCAAGCGCCGGATGTTCTCCGGAGATGCTTTGACCGGCGACAGGGCATTGACCTCATCCAAGAGCTTGCGCAGCGACTGCTCCTGCTCGACCATCAAGGGCAAATTCTGCTCGCACCAGGTGAGCTGACGGTCGCTCTTGTGTCTGTAGAGTTCGAGCCGGAGCGTGACGTTGGTCGTGATGTGCTCACCAGCCCAGTCCTCACACTCGACATCGGGGTAGAGGAGCGCGGAGAGGTAAGGGTGTTCACGCATCCCATACAGCCCGGCGCGGCCATTGGCCAGGCGCGTGGCCAGAATCGCGCCAGGGGCGTCGTTCAGGTAAGCCGCCAGCACTCGTTGGGCTGCCTCTACGTCATTCATCTCATCTGTCTCGACCATCTCCCCTTGAACCACGATTCCACACAGAAGCACCGACTCGCCCAGGAGATGGTCCGAGGGTGTGGGCCGCCACACCTCGTCGCGCAGGCTGGCGAATATCGCCGGGCTGACTTCTCCGCGTTGGGCGTAGGCCGCTTGAAGCCAGTAGGCGTCACCGTATATGCCTGCCGAGATCAAGCAGCAGCGGCCCGTTTCGGAGTTTTCCAGCCAATCGTCCGTACGAAGGATGAACTGGCTGGGGATGCGCGCTTGGCTTTCCTCCGGCCACTCCCAGGCAGAGACGGCCTGGCCACTCAAGCGCTCCAGGTGGACAACGAGATTGACCAGATCTTGCTCAAAGGCCGCGCGATGTTTCTGGGCAGCGCTGCTGCTCTCGCCCTCGCCGTGGCGCAGGTAATAGACATAATGCTCAAGCGTGGGTTCAGCGATCACTACCTTCTACCACCGATTTCTCCTGGGCTGGGGGGCGGTGGTAGAGGACGTGGCCCTCGAAGCTTGCTTTCTTCTTCGGCCTGCTTGAGCAGCTCGACGATGGTTTCGTACTGCATACAGAGCGCGACGAGATTATCGCTCGCCTCGCCCATTTTCTCGCTGAACTCGGCCCACTCGCCGGACTCGGTGAGTGCTTTCTCGACGTCGTCGGCGTGTTCTTCGAGAAGTGTGAGAATGTCCCTGATGTAGCTGATGTTCTCCTTCATGCTGTTTCTCCTTGAGTATGGTTATCGAGCCCCTGAGTGATATCCTCTTATCATCATCGCTGGTTGTCCAACCGTTTATGTGCATTAAAGCACTGGGTGAGTGTTTTATTCCCAGCGCCCTCATACCCTTCAGCGGTTCAGCGATTCCAAAACCCGCCACTCGCGACCCGCCTCCCCTTCGACCAGGCTCAGGGCAGGCGGCGGGATCTAACCGGCGCGCTCGCTTCGCTCGCGCAGAGGGCAGATTTCCAGAGTACAGAGCACAGAGCATCAGATTTCTGAGCTGGGAGAGATGGGGGAGACGACCACTCGAAACCCGCCGTAGCCGTAGCGATTGCCCGGGCCCCTGCGGTCGCGGCAGGCGCAGCGGACGAGGTCCTCGCTGATGAGGAAGGAGCCGCCCCGCACCACACGGCGGCTCTCGTCTCCAGCTTCCAGATTCTCTCGACCATCCTGCGGATCATAGGGATAGCCCTTGTACACGCTCCGTGTCCACTCCCACACGTTCCCCGCCATATCCGCGCAATCGTAAGGGCTGTCTCCTCCCGCCGCACTGTACTTCCCCACCGGTGTCGTACCGCCAATGCCCGATTTGCCCATATTGCACTTGCTCTCGTCGAACTCGTCGCCCCAGGGGTAGATACGCCCATCCGTCCCTCGCGCCGCCTTTTCCCACTCCGCCTCCGAGGGCAAGGTCACCGGCAGCCCTGTCTTTTCGCCCAGCCAGCGGCAGTAGGCCAGCGCGTCGCGCCAGGTCACATACACTACGGGATGATCATCTGGCCCTTTCAGGCTGTTCTCACTTGCGGGCCTGTGGCCACTTGCCTCCACGAAGGCGCGAAACCGGGCCACCGTCACCGGGTAGCGTCCAATCCAGTATCCTGGTAGCGTGACTTTGTGCTGGGGCAGTTCATCGTTATATGTTTGTGGGTCCTTCTCCTTGTCGCTTCCCATCAAGAACGGCCCCGGCTCCACCCAGACCATTGGCTGGCCCAGGATTTCCTCCCACGGGATCTGCTCGCAGAGCGCATCATCCGGCTGTTCTGCCAGATAACGAAGTGCGGCCCGTCGCAAACGCAAATCTGTGTCTTGCAGTGCCTCCGCCACCGGCGCTCGTGCGGCCTCGCCCATCTCCGCCAACGCCTGTACCGCCAACCCGGTCACCTCCGTGTCCGGGTCACCAACTGCTCGAAGCAATGGCCTCACTACTCGCTCGCTCTGCATCCGCGCCAATGCCGCTACCGCCCGCCGTCGGTCCCTCGCCCGATCCGATTTCAACAACCCCTCGGAACGCTTTGCCACCGCCTCCCGCGTCTCGTCTGTGACTCCTCGCCCCTCCTCCACGCACCACCAGGCCAGCCAGGGATTGGCCTGTCCAATCTTTTGCACCAGCCAATCGGCGTCCGACCGTAGGTCGGCCTCCACCAGTCCCGCCAGTTGCACGAACGTCTCCATCCACCAGTCGTCGGCGGCCAGCAGCGCCAGGCCCTCCTCTCTGCCGGTCAACGTCCGCCGCGCGCGCCGCTGCAGACTCTTCCTCCAGGTCAGATTCTGCTCTCGCTTCACCACCTCCAGAAGCGCCACGGCCATAAAGTACTCTTGCACCGTCTGGTGTGGCGCAAACTCTAACTGGTCTTCCCCCTTCAGCAACCCGTGTCGGGCGCAGGCTCCAACCAACTCGCCTGCCCCCAGGGGTCGGCCCACGGCCCTATCTGCCGCCTGCCCCTTCTTCATCAGCCAGTCGGTCACCGCCTGCTCTGCTTCCTCCCGAGACAAGGAGAGTCTTTGGTCCGGCCCCAGGTGATTGTAGGCCAGGTCGGCCAGGATGTCCCGTTTCACCCATTCCGGGATAGGGGTTTCCAGAAAAATAAACCTCCCAAAATCACACAGGGAGAGGCTCAATACGGACAAACCACTTCTCCAAACCCAATAACCGGTCAAAGCGTTCTTCCAACTCCTTCATGGCTTTTTTGGTCAAGC
>DAOTUB010000228.1:0-4652 GCA_034437455.1 Anaerolineae bacterium
TGCGTGTACAATTCCATTGGAAGGTGACCTCCTTTTGATTCGGGATAGAGATACCCCTATCTTACAGGAAAATGTCACCTTCCGCTATTCATTTGTAAAGGTGTTTTTAGTCAAGAATGAACCATGCCGGAAAAGAGGATCGCCAGGGGCAGGATGACGCCCAGGGCAAGCTCCAGCCAGACCAGCAGGCTGTAAGACCCTGACGTGAACAGCAAGCCCAGCTCGCCAGTCCACAGCAGGTCGCCCACCTTGCAGATCAGGTAAAAAGCGAGTAGAATGCGGATGGCCTTGCCTGTGCTCGAAAGGAGCTTTCTATCCAGCGGCAGGCCGAGTCTCTCACGAGTCAGTTTGATGACGACAGCCGCCGTCGCCAGCCCGCCAAACAGGGCTTGCGTGAGAAAGAGCAGGGGAATGATCGGCGTCCACCACAAGGGGTGCAGCCGGTGCTCCAGGATCACAAACATTGAGCCGATGGAGGACTGATGTACCGTGGAGATGAGGACGCCGACTCCGGCGATGATCATGATCCCGCTCTTGATGAAGCGGATGGGCAGATCCAGGTTCCACTTTTCCAAAAACGTCGGGGCCAGCTCCAAGATCAGCACCATCGTGTACAGCGTGACGCTCAGGGCGACCTCTTCCAGGAAAGAATGCAGGTTGATGCGGTTCGGCAGCAGGATGCTGTAGAATTGGTGCCAGCGGCCCAGGTCCAGGATCAGGATGGCGACGACGGCCATGTAGCCCAGAAAGCCGGTCAGGACGGCCGGGCGCAGGATTTTGTGGTAATCCTCACGGCCGAAAAAGTGGCTGATGGCCGAGATGGTAAAGGCGGACCCGGCCGCTGGAATCAGAAAGACGTCCAGCGCGATCCAGAGTCCCCACGGATAGTGGTCGCTGAGGTTCGTCGTCGACTCAAGCCCGACCGCCAGCCGGTAGATTCCCAGAACCACGCCGATCACTGTCAACAGTCCCAGTACGTAAAAGCTGAGCGGAATGCTGCGTTTCTCTTTTGTCACGGTGGTCATGTCAACTCTCCTGGGATTTTCTGCCGGTCAAATAATGAGCGCCCGCCAGAACTAGCACGCCGCCAGCAAAGAGGGTGGGGAGGATGATGGGCGCTATTTGATCGTTGAGTTCCGGGACCGGATCGGGGCCGAGAGTGGGGAGTCCCAGCTTCTCAAAGGGGACGTGGGAGAGGTAGAGCACCGAGGTGCCCCCTCCGTCGTCCTTGCCATAGATGTGCTTTACGTACTTGTCGGGGTTCTCCGCCAGGCGGTGCTCGGCCTCGGAAAGCAGCTCGCCGCGCGTCCCCCAGGTGAGTGCGCCGGTAGGACAGGCCTCCGCACAAGCTGGCCCTTTGCCCACAGACAACCGATCTTTTTCTCGGTTCTGGTTGTTACCGGTGCAAAATGTGCACTTGGAAACCCTGGGGAGTACCTCTTCCCACTCGAACTTGGGTACACTGAAGGGACAGGCGACCATGCAGTAGCGGCAGCCGATGCAGCGATTGGCGTCGTAGACGACCGGGCCTTCCGACGTCTTTTGCAAGGCGTGAACCGGGCAGGCCGCGACGCATGCCGGGTCGATACAGTGCATACATCCCAATCTGGAGAAAGAACGTTCATCATCCCCATCGTACAGCTTGATGATCGTCCAGGTATCAGCCGAAAGCTCCAGCGGGGCGTCGTACAGGCCGGTGGGGTCTGGCTCGACGGGGTTTTCGTTCCAGTCCTTGCAGGCATTCTGGCAGGCCTTGCAGCCGATGCACAGAGTGGTATCGTACAGCATGGCCACTCCGTTCTCGGCATCGCCGCCGCCGGAAGCCTCTACGTCCTTTGGCAAGAGGAGCATCCCGCCCATCCCCAGCCCGGCTAGTTTGATAAACTGCCTGCGATTGAGAGACATGGTGACCTCCTCACTCTTTGCTCGCAGGCTTGGATTCGCCTTGTTCGGGTTTGGAGAGCTGTCGAGCGGTCGCCACGGCAGCCGCGCCGATGGCCGCGCCCGCGACGCCGCCGAGAACGCCCGCGCTGACCGTCTCGTCGGTCTGAGCGGGCTGTTCTACCGGCGGGAACGTGGACGGCGGTGTGGCGTCAAATATCTCGACAGTCTTGTACGCGCCAAATTCCCAAAAGCCCGGTTCAGAGCAGCCGATGCAGCCGTGGCCGCTTCCGACCGGCCAGCTAGTTCCTTCGTTCCAGCGGACCGTGGGGCAGTTGTGATACGTCACCGGCCCCTTGCAGCCCATCTGATAAAGGCACCAGCCCTTACGATGCCCCTCGTCGCCCCACTCGCGCACGAACTCTCCGGCGTCAAAGTGACCGCGTCGCTCGCAGTTGTCGTGGATGCGCGCGCCGTGGGCAAAGAGCGGCCGGTGCAGGTCGTCCATCTCAGGCAGCGCGCCAAAAGTGAGGAAGTGGACCACCGTAGCGGTCAAGTTGACCACATTGAGCGGGCAGCCGGGCAGGTTGAGGACGGGTTTGTCCGTCACCAGGTCCATCACCGACTTGGCTTCCGTGGGGTTCGGCGACGCCTTGGGAATCCCGCCGAAGGCGGCGCAGTTGCCGACGGCGACGACGGCCAATGCGTTGGCGGCGGCTTCTTCCAGGATGTCCACCGCCGTCCGCCCGCCGATGGTGCAATAGATGCCGTTCTCGGCGGTGGGGATGGAGCCTTCGACGACGAGTAGGTAGCCGCCCGCCTCAATCGTCTGGGCTTTTGCTTCTTCTGATTGATGCCCGGCGGCGGCCATGATCGTCTCGTGGTAGTCGACCGAGAGTACGTCCAGCACGACCTCGGCGGCAGTAGGCCGGGAGGCTCGCAGGAACGATTCCGTGCATCCCGCACAGTCTTGGAACTCGAGCCAGATGACGGGCGTGCGTCCGGAAGTTTCCAGCGCGCGAGCGATCCGGGGTCCGAGAGTGCTCTCCAGCGCCAGCGTGCCCGCCATGACCGTGCAGAACTTGAGAAACTCCCGCCTCGAGATTCCCCGGTGGCTCAAGCTCTGTTCCAAATCTAGATTTGTCATAATATGTCTCCTCCTCGAAGAATATGATGAGAATAGAAAATTACGCACTCACTATCTGCGCGATGTTGTCCTGATGTGTCCCCACAAAGCTCCAGAATTGGCTCTGGGCTGCTTGCGTTGGAGAATGGGTGTTGTGCATCAGGTAGAGGGGGCGTTCCAGGCGTAATCCCTCGACTGGAACCTCGACCAGATACCCGGATCGGAGTCCGTGCCTGGCCGCCAGGCGGCAGGTAAAGGCGATGCCCAGGCGATGTTCCACGGCCACTCCGAGTGCTTCCGCTTGCTCTGCGATCATCACCACCTGCAATTGGTCGATGCGGATCCCTTGCTTCTCCAGTTCCTCTTGGACCATCTTCCGGGTGCTGCTTGTTTCACTATGCAGGATGAATGGTTGACCGATCAGTTCGTCAGGCTGGACAGATGAACGATGAGCGAATGGGTGATCAGGTGGAACCACTAAGGTCACGTGATCGGTGAAAAAGGATTGACATTCGATGTTCCGATGCGCCACTTTTCTTCCAGAGATGCCCAGTTGGATTTCCTGGGCCAGCAAAGCCCTCTCTACCGAGTCGCAATGGTTCATTTCAATAGTTAATCGAGTGTCTGGACGTTCCTGGTTAAAAGCCGCTACCACGAGCGGGAGCATAACCTTTCCGGTTGCCGCCGTGCATCCAACTGTGAGATGAGCCGTGCTTCGCGCTTCCAACGAATTCATCGTCTCTCGAATGCGGTGCGATAGGCTGAGTAACTCGCGGGCCATCGGCAATAGCGCTTTTCCTGCATCGGTCAACGTGACCCCTCGACTGTTGCGCTGGAACAATTTGGTGCCCAGGTAACATTCCAGTGAGTGAATCTGCTGGCTGACTGCCGGCTGACTGAGATGAAGCCGTCGTGCGGCTTTGGAGAAACTTCCCGTCTCAGCAGAGGCGACAAACGCATGTATTTCCGAGAAACTGAGCATCTTGGTTCCCTCCCAAGGAACTCGGCTGAACAAAACCGCTGGTCAGCACACAGATGGCGGTATTGCAACGCAGACGCTTGTTACCTCTCGGTTCTATTGTAAGTTACGGTGAAAACTATGCTGGCAACTCGCAAAGTATACCACATCTACGTTGAACATAAAGTGGACTGTATGGAATGCTATAAGTAAACCTTATAACAGGGCGCCGATTGCCACGAACAGAGGTCGTAATGTGCTTTGTCTCTACGCCACCCATTAGAATTTCTAATACCCAGATTCTGCCAGATAAGCAAAAGCGACGCTTCGAGGAAAGAGGCGTCGCCTGAAGGGTTCCGTTAGCAAAATTCGCAACGCGGAGTATGCGTTGCGAATGATCTGGCAACACATCCCCTTTCCAAACACGGGAGGTATAACCGTTTCCAGCTATACCTTATCGGCCTACTACCATGGACTGTGAATAGAGTCTTTAGGCCAGGAGGCTCGGAGATGTTATATTGGGTTGTATTTGGGTATTTGCGGTTCGTGAGAGCAAATATTTACTACCCGACATAATGGGCCTCGAACCCAAACGCCGATCAACATACACTGACAGTACCTTGCCAATTGAAGAAACTTGCGGCATACTTTGGTTATCTCGACATCTTGGAGGTACGATGACAAACC
>DAOTUB010000229.1:0-43683 GCA_034437455.1 Anaerolineae bacterium
AAGGCCGGGCGCGCGTGGAGGAGCTGGCCCTGATGCTCGGCGGCAGCGGCGAGGCGGCCTATCTCGGCGCGGAAGAGATCCTGGAGCAGGTGGCGAATTGCAAGGCCAAGGCTCGTTGAGACATTAGAGAAGTGTCTTCTCAATAAAGCGAGACAGCGCACATCTAGCGCCGGTTGAGTAGGCTTGGAGCGTGGCGGAAAGCCGTATCGAAACCAAGCGGGTTGGCCGCAGAGTCGCTCGCATCCTTGGTTTCGATACGCGCGAAACCTCGTTTCGACGCTACTCAACCGGCGGATGCTCGCTGTGTCATTTGGTTCAGCCGCTACTCAAAAGGATATTGCTTCACAATGTTGAAAGGATACTTGGAGGGGAACGTTGCGCGCGGTCGTCTTTGACTTTGACTTTACGTTGGCGGACTCGTCGGCGGGCGCCGTCGAGTGCATCAACTTTGCGCTCGCGCAGTTGAGTTTCGCGTCGGTGTCGCCGGAGCGGGCGCGCAGGACGATCGGCCTCTCGTTGCCAGAGACGTTTCTGGCCCTGACCGGCGTGGGTGACCAAGCATTGGCCTCCGACTTTGCGGGCCATTTTGTGCGGCGGGCGGATCAGGTGATGGAGTCGCTGACGTACCTCTATGACGCGGTCCCTCAGACGGTAGATTCGTTGCACGGTTTCGGGATCGGGCTGGGCATCGTCTCGACCAAGTTCCGCTATCGCATCGAAAACACCCTGGCGCGGGAGAAACTCCTGGACCGGTTTGACGCGATCGTGGGCGGAAGGGACGTGACCAGGCTCAAACCGGATCCTGCCGGGCTGTTTCGCGTGTTGACACAGCTTGGCGTAGAAGCGGACGAGGCGATCTATGTCGGCGATCACGTCGTGGATGCCGAGGCCGCTGAGCGCGCGGGCGTGTCCTTCATCGCGGCGCTTTCCGGGACCTGTCGGGAGGAAGATTTCACGGGGTACCCGGTGCAGGCTTTCATTGACGGGGTGGGGGGGCTGGTCGGCGCGCTGGGATTAGAGGAGCAGAGGATCTCATGAACTCCGTTCACCCAGAAGGACGAAAATGTAGGGCGATTGCGGATTGGAACAATCCGACTAATCGCCAGGTTCGGATAACGTGCAACCTCCGGTTGCCTGCCGACCTACAGAGTTATTTTTAGGGGAGGGCGTTTTGAGCGAGCCGTCAGCCACGCCGGAATCCCGCACGTTCAAGGCGCTCTGGCGGGCCGTCTTTTTGGTCTCGTTTCCTTTCGGCATCCTCTCCTTCGTGCTGCCCATCTACGGCAAGGAGCTAGGGGCGACAGCGCTGCAAGTGGGAGGATTATTCTCTGCTCTCTCGTTAGTGCCGGTGATCGTGCGGCCTTTCCTGGGGCGCGTGTTGGATCGTTGGGGGCGCCGGCCCTTCTTCTTGTTGGGTGTGCTCGGTTACGTGGTCGCCATCTTTATGTTCTGCCTGGCCGACACGGTCTGGCTGCTGACCGTCGCCCGCTTCGTGCAAGGGCTGGGGCAGGCGTTCCTCTGGCTCTCCGCCTACACCATCGTGGCCGACGTCGCCGCTGAGGCGGGGCGTGGGCACGACTTTGGCAGCATTGACGAGGCGGTCAATCGCGGGGCCATCGTCGGCACTACGGCCGGTTTTACGATCATCTTTTCGTTGGAGGGCTTTTTCGACTTGGGCTGGGAGCAGATCTGGTTCTGGCTCTTTGCCGCCTACACCCTACCGGTGCTGCTGGCGCTGTGGAGCAGTTGGCGTGGTGTGGAGGAGACGCGTCCTCAAGCGGCCACGCGGCCCATCGGGAGCCATCCTGTCTCCGGCCAATTGCTGGCGCTGATGGGCATTGTCTTTTTCACCGGCGCTTCAACCTCGATGGTCTGGCCGCTGCTGATGATCTTTCTCCAGGATATCCTGGGGGCTGGCTTGGATGTGCTGGGGTGGGCCTATCTGCCGGCGGCGCTGATCACGGCCTTTCTCCCCTCGCGTATGGGCCGCATCGCCGACCGGTTGGGGCGCAAAAAGCCGATGATCGCCGGGCTGCTCATCGGTGCGCTGGCCTCGGCGCTGATCCCGCACTTGCGCAGCGTCGTCCCGTTGATCGTCCTGTGGGCGATCGAGTCGCTGGGCTATACCGCCTCGGTGCCGGCGGAGCGCGCTTTTGTCGCCGACATCGCCGGCGAGGATGCGCGCGGCACCAGTTACGGGCTGTATACCTTTGCCTATTTCCTGGGTGCGACGGTGGGGCCGCTGGCGGGCGGCTGGCTGTACGATAACCTGGGGCACGCGATGCCTTTTTATCTCAACACGGTCGTTTTGTTCGTGGGAGCGTTGTTGGTGGCAGCGGTGTTGCGCGAGTCGCGACGTTAACCCTTGCGAAGGTTGGGAACCTTCGCAAGGGTTGGGAGGAAAAAATGCATCTGGCAAATCACTATTACCACGTCTATAACCGCGGGTGCAACCGAGAGAATATCTTTGCCAACGATGGCAACTACACCTTCCTGCTGCGACGCGCCAAGTCGTTCCTCCCAGATTACCCGTTGAGCGTGATCGCCTACTGCCTGATGCCCAACCATTACCATTTCCTGCTGCGCCCGGAGGAGGAGAGCGCGCTCTCGCGCTTTATCCAACGGTTGTTCAACAGTTACACCCAGGCGTTCAACAAGCAGCAAGGGCGCAGCGGCACGCTGTTCGAGGGACGTGCCAAAAGCGTCCTGATCGATACGGAAGAATACGCGCTTCATCTCTGCCGCTACATCCACTTGAACCCGATCAAAGCAGGATTGGTGACGCATCCGGGTGAGTGGCCCTACAGCAATTATCTGGAGTGGGTAGAACGACGGGCTGGTACGTTGGTGGAGCGTGCGTTTGTGCAAGCATACTTCCCAACCGCCACCGACTATGAAGCGTTTGTGATGAGCGAAATAGACCCATCACTGGAGCAGAAACTCCAGCTATATTACCTGGACTAACCCTAAACCCTTGCGAAGGTTCCTAACCTTCGCAAGGGTAGCACGAGATATGATTCCTCAAAAACTCTTTCTCACCAACTTTATGTGCTACCGCCAGGCGGCGTTGGATTTTTCCGGTATCCGCGTCGCCTGCCTGGCGGGCGAAAATGGCGCGGGCAAGTCGGCATTGCTCGACGCCGTCACCTGGGCGCTGTGGGGCAAGGCGCGGGCCAGGCGGGACGACGAACTGATCCACCTGGGCGAGGAAGAAATGACCGTGGAGCTTACCTTCGGACTGGGCAAGCAGACCTATCGCGTGCTGCGCCAGCGCAAGTCCGGCAAGCGCGGCAGTACCTTGCTCGATTTTCAGATGCTAGACTCCCCCCCCCTCAGTCCCCCCCAAAGGGGGGGAGGAACGGATGCAACCTTCCCCCCTTTGGGGGGGATAGAGGGGGGGGGCGTTTGGCGCTCCCTCACCGAAAGCGGCGTCCGCGCCACCGAGAGCAAGATCGAACAAGTGCTCCACCTCGATTATGATACCTTTATCAACTCCGCCTTTCTGCGCCAGGGCCGCGCCGACGAGTTCACCGTCAAGACCGCCGCCCAACGCAAGGGCGTGTTGGGGGACATCCTGGGACTCGATCGTTGGTCGGCCTACGAGGATCAGGTCAAAGAACGGCAGCGGGCGATTCGGAACGAGGCGGACGTGATCGAACTGCGGTTGAAAGAGATCGAGGCCGAACTAGCCCGGCAACCCGAGTACGAAACGGAGCTTGAAGCCGCTCGGGCGGCGGTGGACGAGCTGGGCGCTGCCCTCGAAGATGCCCAGGCGGCCTACCAGCAGATCGAGGCGGCGCGGGCGGAGCTGCGCCACACCGAGGCGCAGATCGCCGAGCAGACCGCGCAGATCGCTCAGGCGGAGCGGGAACTGACGGCTCTGGCGGAGGATCGAGTCGAGAGAGAGAAGCGGCTGGCCGAGTGCCAGAGCCTGCTGGCCCAGGCGGACGAGATCGAGGCTGGCTACGAGGCGTATCAGCGAGCGGTCGAGCAGGAACAGGCGCTGGGGGCCAAACTGCGCCAGTCGGTGGCGTTGAACGAGCGCGGCCTGGCGCTGGAGGCGCGGCTATCGGAGGCGCGGCGCCAGATCGAGACGGAGCGCGAGGTCATCGCGCGGCGCATTGCCGAACTGGAGGGACGCCTGCCCGACGAACTGCTGCTGGCTGAGCACGAGGACGTGCAGGCGCAACTGGTCCATCTGACGCAACTATCGGAGAGCCGAGAGGCGGCGCGAGCGGACCTGGCGCGCATCGCCGAGGAGCGAGTGGCGCTCCAAGTGCACAACGAGGCGCTGCGGCGCGAGATGGAGTCGCTCAAAGAAAAGATCGCGCTGTTGGAGCAAGCCGAGGCGCAGTGTCCGCTCTGTGAGCAACCTCTCACCGAGGAACATCGGCTGTGGCTGGTGGATCAGATTCAGACCGAGGGACAGGGGAGGGGAGACGCTTTTCGCGCCAATCAGGCGACGATCCAGGCGTTGGCCGGGCAAGCGCAGGCACTCGAACAGCAGATCGGCGAGAGCGATCAATTGCTGCGCGCATTGCCGGCGTTGCAAAGGCAAGAGGCGGCCTTGATCGAGCGGATCGAGCAGGGGCGACAGGCAGCCGAGGAACTGGAGGAGGGTCGGGGGACACTGGCTGCGCTGGAGCAGCGGTTGGCCGACGAGGACTATGCCCCTGAAGCGCGCGCCGAATTGAGACAGGTGTTGGCGCAGGCCGAGGAACTCGGCTACGACGCGGCGGCCCACGAGGCGGCGCGGAAGGCGATGGTCGCGGGGCAGGTCTTTGCCGAGCGCCAGGCGCAGTTGGACACCGCGAAAGCGAGAATGACGGAGGAACGGTCGGCACTTGAGCGGTTGGAGGAGGCCAGGCAGCGTTGGCAGGGGCAGATCGAGACCGCGCAGACTCGTCGGGCGGAATTGGAACAAAAGGCCGATGAACTGCGGAAACGGCTCGAAGATGCCGCGACGGTCGAGAGGGAATTGCAGCGGGTGCGGGGAGAGGAGGCCGCGGCTCGCCAGCGGTTGGGCGCGTCGCAGCAGCGATTGGAGGCGTGCAAGGCGCTCGCACGGCAGCAGGTGGACAAGCTTGAGCGGCAGGAGGAGTTGGCCGCCGAAGCGTCCATCTACGACGAACTGCGGGACGCCTTTGGCGTCCGGGGCGTGCCGGCGATGATCATCGAAGCGGCGGTGCCCGAGATCGAGGCCGAGGCGAACCGGCTACTGGCGCGGATGACGGGCGGTCGCATGCACGTCCGTTTCGATACGCAGCGGGAGACGTTGGCGGGCGAGGTGCGGGAGACGCTGGAGATCAAGATCGCCGACGAGTTGGGGACGCGGGAATACGCGCTCTATTCCGGCGGCGAGGCGTTCCGGGTCAACTTTGCCATCCGGATCGCGCTCTCGAAACTGCTGGCGCGGCGGGCAGGAGCGCAGTTGCAGACGTTGGTGATCGACGAGGGGTTTGGCACGCAGGATGCCCAGGGCCGCGAGCGGCTGATCGAGGCGATCAACGTCGTCCAGGATGACTTTGCGCGCGTGCTGGTGATCACGCACATTGACGAGTTGAAAGATGCGTTTCCGGTGCGCATCGAGGTGACCAAGACGCCCAAAGGCTCGACGGTGGAAGTGATGTAGGCGGGAGCTAGCGCAATCTTCTCCCAAAGGCTTGTTTTCGCTGCTTGGCTCGGTTTAGGGTCCAGGCGTGGTGGAATTCTTGCAGTTGGCGGGAGAGCGCCATCCAATCCTTGACCAGCAGAACGAGGCCGGGTTTACTGGGAAGCAGCAGGTAGGGACTGAGCCAGAAGCGCAGTTGCGCCTGGCTGACCGGGTACCTGGAAAGCTCCACGACCAGGACGGTCTTTCGCCAGTAGGGGCGCAGCCAGCGTTTTCGAGCTGCTTTTTCCTTGGATGGCTTAAAGATATGCACAAAGTTCACGGGTCGTATTTCCTTGATGCGGCCGTAGGAGATGGCGAGCGGGTAAAAGAGCGTCCGAATGCGCAGGTGGCCCTCTCTGCATTCTACCCAGCTCAGTCGTCGGGCCAGGAAAGCGTATGCCAGGATGACGAAGGAGATCAAGGCCGGGCCGAGAGCGAGAAATCGGAGTGAGGGGCGGATGATCGAGATGCGGGGAGAAAGCTGCCACAGGGCGAGCGACGCCAGTATGGTCAGGATGCAGGGCCAAGCCCAGCGCTGCCACATGCGCTCGTAGATGAGTAAGCGAAAACGGTCTCCACGACGTTCCTTAGCCATTTTCCTTCTCCTTCGAGGATAGCCCTGTAGCCGCGGATTCCGTCGCAACGAGTTGCGCACGCGCTATGGAAAGCGCGGCTACATTTTCGTCATTTATGGTGATTCTTTAGAGTATACCACTTGCCAGAGTGTTGGACAAGTGGGATTGGTGTACTTTGTCTTTTGTCATAGTTGACTTGTGTGTTGATAAAGGGTATAATCACATCTGATGATCTTGTGATTGGGTTCATCGTTGACTTTCCTGATCGCAACGGAGGTAAAAATATGGCGCTTAAGGGGAACTTGCGTGATTTCAGCACCGTTCAATTGCTCAATCTCATCAACCTGGCACGCAAGACAGGCACGCTGACAATTGACGGGACTGAGACCCAGGCGAATCTCTCTTTCAAGGGCGGCAAGCTCATCTACGCGATGCTGGATAGGGAGGGGGATCGTCTGACCGCGGTGCTTCAGCAGGCTGGCAAGATCACGGGGGAACAGGCGCGAACGATCCTATCACACGCTGGTGGCAGGAGCGACAAAGAGCTGGGACGGCTGTTGATTAGCGCGGGTCACGTGAGTCAGACTGACGTGATCAAGAGCATACGCGCGTATGTCCTGAACAATGTGTACCCTCTCTTCACCTGGCCCGAGGGAAACTTTTACTTCGAATCGAGCTTAAAGCCGGTTGAAGACCGGATTACCGTTCCCATCGATCTCGAAAACGTGATCATGGAGGGCAGCCGCCGTCTGGAGAAATGGGAACGGATGCAGGAAGAACTGCCCAACCTCGACGTGGCGCTCCGGTTCGCCGAAAACCCACGTACAAATCTACGCGACGTCAATCTCAACGCGGAAGAGTGGCGCGTGGTTTCCTTCATCAATCCGCGTAACACGATCCGGCAGATTGCCCAACACAATAACATGAGCGATTTCCAGATTCGCAAGATCGCCTATGGCTTGATGCAGGCGGGGTTGGTGGAACTCGTTCAGCCAGAGGGGGCGGAGGCGCCATCTGGAACGTCTAGTCGAGCTGCTGCTATGGCGCAGCGTCGTCCGGCTGTCAAACGAAACGTGATCGTGAGATTAATCGATCGTATTCGGGAACTCTAGCAATGCAAACTGTCAAAATGGTAGTAACCGGTCCCTTTTCAGCGGGCAAAACTCAATTCATCCAGTCGATCAGCGAGATTGACGTCGTGGCAACAGAGAGAAAGATCACGCGAGAAGAAGAACGGATCAAGGATCAAACTACGGTGGCGATGGACTTTGGTCGCCTGACCGTGGATGAGGATCTGATTCTTTACTTGTTTGGCACTCCTGGCCAGCGACGTTTTGACTTTATGTGGGAAGTTCTGTCCGAAGGTATGCTCGGCTTTGTCGTCTTGCTCGATAGCGTGCGGCCAGAGACCTTTCGGGAAGCTCGAGACATCCTCGATACATTCACCTCTTATGCTCCTGTGCCCTACGTGGTGGCCGCGAATAAACAGGACATGGACGACGCATGGGATCCGGAGGATCTGCGCATCGCGCTTCGCATTCCTCCCGAGATCAAGGTGCTGCCTTGCGTGGCGCCCGATCGAGAAAGTGTCAAGAATGTGTTGCTGGAGCTTTTGTACGCGATCCTGGAAGAAATAGACGAAGGGGCATGAGCACAGGATGGGCGGGGATCAAAGCTCTGGTTACCATCTGGAGCTAGACTCCGTCCACAGGGAACGTCTGGGCGGTCGAGCCAGGCAAGGCGGCAGGTTCGACCGCTATTTTTGTATCTTGTCGGACTGTAACCCCACTTTAACGGAACCGCAATGGACTTGCCGCGCACTTTCATGATATATTATGATGACCCAGGAGTGTGGGGGTTTTGTCCGCATTCTGCATCTATTCATATTTTTGAAGGCTCTGCCAGCGGGAGTGGCGCGCTATGAGTTCCATTGTTACCGACCAAGGAATCGTTCACTATGAAGCCCACGGCCGTGGGCAACCTGTGATCCTGTTGCATGGTTGGCTCGAATCCTGGGATCATTGGCGTGGTACGATGGAATCGTTGGCCCGCCACTATAAAACCTACGCCCTCGATTTCTGGGGCTTTGGCGAATCCGGCAAGCAGGGGGTCGGTTTTACGATCCGGGAATACGTCGAGATGGTGGATCAGTTCATGGAGCGGCTGGGCATTATGCGGGCGTCTGTCCTGGGCCATTCTATGGGCGGCACGGTTTCGCTCAATCTCACGCTCGATCACCCGGAGCGCGTTCGGAAGGTAGCCATCGTCGGCTCTCCCATCTCTGGGGAGGGATTGGCCCTCTTTTTGCGGTTGGCGGCGTATCGTTTCGTGGCCCGCTTGGTGTATCAGGTGCCCGGCGTCATTCCTCTGGGTGTCAGGCTTTCTTCTCCGCTTTTAGCGCGGGACTGGAAGACCTGGTACGCTATGTTCGAGCGCGATCTATCGCGTACCACGTTGGAGTCCTTTCAGCTTAGCATCGCTTCGTTGTGCAAAACAAACCTGCGCCCACGATTGGAAGAGATTCAAGCGCCGACGTTGGGCATCTACGGCCAGCAGGACCGCATTGTGCATCCCAAACAGGCGGATGTGCTAGCCGAGGGCGTCAAGCAGGCCGAAATACGTCGTTTTCGGCGCTCGGGGCATTTCCCGATGATGGATGAGCAGGAATTATTCTATCAGACGGTGCACGAGTTTCTGGATTCTCAAACGGAGGAGTGAACGGCGGGGTGATGGATAGAGCTGCAGCGGCGATTCAAGAATCACCCCCATATTTCTTCCCCAACAAGATGGGGCGTATCGCTCTCCTGGCGATGGAAGAGGTAATGGGACGCAACGGGGTGAATGCGATTTTGAATCTGGCCCGACTTGAGCAACGCATCGAGAACTACCCGCCGAACAACTTTGATAAAGAGTTCTCCTTCGACGAGTTGGGGCAGATGTTGCAGGCGCTGGACGAGATGTACGGGCCGCGGGGCGGGCGTGGATTGGCGCAGCGAATTGGCCGGGCTTGTTTCAAATTAGGGATCAAAGACCTGGGGCCGGTGCTGGGTATCGCGGATCTCGCGTTTCGTATCTTGCCTCTGGCGATGAAACTGCGGGTCGGCTTTGAAGTGCTGGCTCACATGTTCGAAGGGTTTTCCGATCACCTGGTGCGGTTTGAGGAGGACGAAGAGTACTTTCACTGGATCATTGAGCGTTGTGGCGTCTGTTGGGGGCGCAAGTGCGACGCGCCTTGCTGCCACCTGGCCGTCGGGATTCTGGACGAGGGGCTGTATTGGGTCAGCGGCGGCAAGAACTTTTACGTCGAAGAGATATCGTGCATTGCGGCTGGCGATCCGACCTGCACGATTCTCGTCGGCAAACAACCACTGGATTGAGCGGAGATAGCCGTTATAACGATGCGTAAAATCATCCTGCAAAACCAACGCAAGATCTTTCCATTCAACGAACCGGCGCGTGATTTGCGCGTGCTGAACAAACCGCTGTGGCTCCACCAGCGGGATGTTTTGGCCCCCTACGTCACAGCAGAGCGCGAGGTGCTCTCTCTGGATCAGATCGATTCCCAGCAAGTCGAGACGCTGGTTTACTGCGACAACTTGTTCTTTGACGAATTTTTCTTCCAAGAGTTTATCCAGCGCGCTTGGAAATTGGGCCAGCCCTGTCAGGTCGCTTTTGCGCTGGATGATCAAAGCATCACGGCTCACGCGATCCATATGCAGCAGGGCATTCGGCGCGAGGGAGACGTATACGTCGCCGATATGTGGTATTTCCCGCGCGGCGTCGAGCAGGACGTCCAGCCTCTGGTGATAGACACCGGCGCGCACGAGATGGGCTATTATCACGTCCCCACGCACATGTCGAACATGCGGGGAGATCTGGCGTACCAGGTGCCCGTGAGGGCGTTCTGTTCAATCGAGCATTGGGTCCACACCATTACTGCGAACGTCATCTTTGGCGTGCTCGCCAACGGGGCGCGCTTGGATATCGCGAGCGAGCGCGTGGGGAAACAGTTGAGCTTGCTATGGCGCGCGATCCTGGAACGGAGAAACGTGCACGCTTCATCGGCGATGGTGCATGTGGGCCGCAACTGTAGCATCGATCCTACCGCCATCATCAAAGGGCCGACCTATATCGGCGATAATGTCAGCATTGGCGCGGGAGCGGTCATAGATATCTCTATCATTGGAAATAACGTCAACATCATGCAGGGGGGACAGGTGCAGTGGAGCGTCGTGTCGGACCGTTGTTACCTGCCCTTTCGGGCGGCGCTCTTTTCGAGCCTGATGATGGCGGATTCGATGTTGGCGCAGAACACCTGCGTCCAGTTTTGCAGCATCGGGCGCAACACGTTCATCGGTGCCGGGAACACCTTTACCGATTTTAACCTGGTGCCCAAACCGATCAAGGCAATGCAGGAGGGCGAGTTGGGGGAGACGGGCATGCCGGTGCTGGGGGGATGCGTGGGACATAACTGTTTTCTCGGTTCTGGCATGGTGATATACCCGGCACGCGTGATCGAGTCGGACGTCGTCTTGTTGGCTTCGGCCACGAGGCGCGTGATCGACCGGAATGTTCATTACCAAGACAGCGACCATTTTGCGATCAAGAACGGGGAGGCGTTGCATCCCGCCTGGTATCGACCGTAGGCGGCCCTGCCGATGGACAATTTTGCTTTCGTCATCCATCCCCTCGATCCCAAACGGGATGTGGCTCGCAAGTATCCCTTGCTGGCGCGGGTGTTGCCGACGGCGTTGATCCATTTCTTTTCTCGCTTTTGGCCGCCGCTCTGCCTTTCGCACATCACCGGCGTGCGCTCAGAGGCTACGGGGAAAGGGATCGAAGGGTGGTTATTGGCCTGTCCCTTCACCGCCCGGCAGATGCTGCGGCTACCATCGCCGACGGTTTACAGGAAAATCGTGCAGACAGGCCGGTTGGCGCAGCAGATGCAAGCCCGCGTTCTGGGATTAGGCGCCTTTACGTCTGGCATCGGCGATGGCGGGGTGACGGTCGCCCGGCAGTTGGACATCCCGGTCACCACAGGGAACAGTCTCACTGTGGCCCTGGCCGTCGAGACGCTGGAAAAGGCCGCTGGCAAAAGAGGCGTGCGATGGGAAGAGGCCAGCGTGGCTGTGGTTGGGGCGACGGGCAGCATTGGAGCGGCGTGCGCCGAGTTACTCGCTCCGCAGGTGGGGCGCGTGGTGCTGATCGGTCGTCCAGGCCCTGGTCTGGCGGAATCTCGTTTGGCGCAGGCGTGCACGCGGGTCGAGGCAGCCGTAGCGCCGTCGCATCGGGAGAGGCGCGTGCTTAGCTCGACCCGGATTGAGGACATTATCGAGGCCGATCTGATACTGAGCGCCACCAACGCCGCCCGGCCCATTATCCAGCCGTGCCATCTCAAGCGTGGCGCGATCGTGTGCGACATCGCTCTGCCGCCCGACGTGTCGCCCCAGGTAGAGCGAGAACGAGAGGATGTGCTGGTCATCGAGGGTGGGGTGGTAAACGTGCCGGGTGAGGTGAACTTTCATTTCGATTTCGGCCTCCCGTTTGGAAAAGCCTACGCCTGCATGGCCGAGGTGATGATATTGGCGTTGGAAGGGCGGTACGAGAGTTATTCGTTGGGTAAACAGGTTCAGATCGAGCGAGCGCGTGAGATCGCTCAACTGGCTCGCAAGCACGGATTCTCAGTAGTTAGTGGTTAGCCGTTAGTTGCGACGAGGGTAATGTCGTTCACTAACAACTAACAACTGGCGACTAACAACTAAGTGAGGAGGGGGATATGTCCCAAGGTAGAATTCTGGTCGTTGAGGATGATTTCGACATCTCCAATATGCTGCGCATCTACTTTCAGTCGCAGGATTACGACGTCGTGGTGGCTCAACGCGGCGAGGATGCGTTGGATATGTGCCGTCACCAGCTTCCTGATGTCATCGTCCTGGACATCATGTTGCCGGACATGGATGGCTACGACGTATGTCGTGAGCTGCGGGGTGCCTTGCGCACCAGCCACATTCCGATCATCTTCCTGACCCAGAAAGACGAACGCTCCGACAAAATTCGCGGCCTGGAACTGGGCGCCGACGATTACATCACCAAACCGTTCGACGTGGAGGAGCTTAACCTGCGGGTCAGAAATGCGATGGCTCGCGCCCGGTACGAAAGCTTGACCAACCCCACTACGGGGCTGCCCAGCGGCAGTCTGATCGAGGACCAATTGCGACAGTTGATGCGGCAGGAGGACTGGGGCATCATCTACGTGGGTCTTCGAGGGTTCAATGTGTTTAGTGAGGTGTATGGCTTTGTGGCCGGCGAGGATGTATTGCGCTTCACTGCCATGATCTTGGGCGAGATGGTGGACACCGTGGGTACATCGAACGATTTTATCGGCCACATTGGCGGCGAGGAATTTATCGTTATCGCCGACAAGGGGCACCTCTCTGCCATGATCGAGGATCTTGCGCAGCGCTTTGACTCGCGAGTGGGCACCCATTACGATTGGCAGGCGCGCGAGCGAGGGTATCTGATCGTCTACAACGAGAAGGGTGAAGAGGTCAAAGTCGATCTGATGAAGCTCGCGGTTGGTGTGGTGACGGCCGACGACGGCCCCTTTGCCGACATTCGAGAGATCACAGAGGCGACCTCTATCGCGAGGCGTGAGGCGATGCGAGGAGGATCGCCTACTGCCGATGAACAATGACGAATAACCAGTGATGTGAGGAAGGGGTTGATTTTTGGGGTGATTTCTTATGCCAGCTTTAGCGGGTATTATGAGATAGTTCAAGGTAATTTTTCAATCTTCCAGTCTGAAATCTGTACATCGTGAGTCCCCAGGTATTGTCGTATGAGTGAGCGAGTCAGAGGATATCAGTTCAAGTGGCCAGACGTGATCATCGTGATAAGCATGGCGATCGTGGCCCTGGGCCTGGCGGTCTGGTCGGTGCGGGTCCCGACCGAGTGGGCCTCTATTCCCCGCCTGGCGCTCGTCGTTCCGGTGGGCCTGGTCGCCTATCGGTTAGGCCGCCGCTGGGCTTGGGTTGCTGCGGCGACGGGCGCATTCCTGAACCTCATCTCTTTGAGCGCGCTTTCTCCGACCCTTCTTCCTCCTCTCTCCTCTGTGACCGTCGAGGGGCTTTTTGCCGGTCTGCTTCTTTTCCCTGTGGCGCTGATGGCCGTCCGGTGGGGAGAGCAGCATAGAGCCAGAGAACCTGTGGAGCCGCTCGCCCGGCAGTCGTCGGACAAAGAGGAGTTATTGGAGCATATGGACGCTGCGGTCAGCGGCAGCTCCGATCTGAGAGCTACCCTGGACGCCATCCTATTTAGCACTCATCGTCTCGTCCCCTACGACCTGGCCGAGATCACGCTCTGGGACGAGGAACGACAGTGTTGCGTCATCCGGGGCTGGGGAGGAGAGGATGAGCAGGCGTATACCCGAGAGACCGGAGGCGTCTATTATCTCGACGAAGGGTTCACGGGTTGGATCGCCCGTCACCACCGGCCCTTGCTCATCCCGGACGTTCAAGGGCGGCAAGATGTGCGCCCCAAATTGGACACGCCCAAATATCCCGTGCGATCGTACGTCGGCATCCCCTTGCAGAGCCGGGGCCTGTTCGTCGGCACGCTCGAGTTGGTCAGTTATCAACGGGATTTCGCCTATTCCGAGCAGGACAGCGAGACGTTACAGGCCGTCGGCAACCAGGCGGCGGTGGCGATAGAGAACGCCTATCTGTACACCGAGATGCGGCGTCGGGCGTCCGAGTTGACCTCGCTGGCCAAAATTTCAGCCGCCGTCAGCGAGTCGCTCGAATTGGAGCACGTGTTACAGACCATCACCTCGGCGGTGCTCGAAGTGGTGGGCTGCCAGATGTCGGCGATTTTTGTGCTGGACGAAGCGCAACAAGCGCTGCGGCTGGCAATGACCCAGGGGCTTTCTGAGGCGTATGCGGCGCAATCGCAGACGCTCACCCTGGAGCGCGGTGGACGGGCGCACGCCGTCGCGACCGGAGAACCGCTGATCGTCCCAGACCTGCAAGCTGACGAGAGCTTGCGCGCCTTTGCGCCGATTTCCATCCAGGAGGGATTTCACGCCTTTGCCGATCTGCCGCTCAAACGGGCCGATCGTGTGATCGGTATGCTCTCGGTCGCGTTCGCCGAGCCTCACCGATTCTCCGGCATAGAGATCGAATTACTGACTGCCTTTGCCGATCAGGCGGCGATTGCGATTGAGAACGCCCGCCTGTACGTGCGAACCGACGATGAACTGCGGCGGCAGGAGGAGGCGTTGAGCGGCCTGCGGCGCGTGAGCCGCGAGATCAGCACCACCCTCGATCTGCCCCCCATTTTGTACATGGTGTTGAAAGAGGCGATGCGCCTGGGCAAAGCGGCGGCGGGCGTCTTCGTGCTGCGGGATGCCGAGAGCGGCGAACTGAGGCTAGAGGTCTGTGCGGGCTATTCGGAGGCGGAGGAGCAGCGCATCCGGGACGTGCTGAAGGCGCCGGAGGCGCATCCGGTCCTGACCGCGGTGTTGCGCACCAACCAGTCGCTGCTCGTCCTCGACGCGGCGGCCGAGGAAAGAGAGGTCGTCCTCACACACCGCGCGACCCCGGCTCGCTCGGTGCTGCTCGTGCCCGTCTTCTACGCGGGGGTTCTGGCGGGTTTGCTCTTTTTGGAGAGTACCGAAGAAGTTGCCTTTGATCAGATGGCGCTGGAGGTGATCGAGGGATTGTCCGCCCAGGCGGCCATCGCCATCGGCAACGCGCAGCGCTACCGGGAACAGTTGGAGCGTAGAAATCTGCTCCATCGCCGGGCTGACCAGCTCGCCTCGGTGCTGGAGGTCAGTCGGGCGCTGCGTTCGGATCGGCCCTTGGAGGACGTATTGGAGGAGGTCGCGTACGCGATCCAGGAAAGTGTGGGGTTCAACATGGTCTTGATCAGCACCCTGGAGGGCGACCCGCCCTATCAGCGGCGGATGGCCGCTGCCGGCATCCCCATCGCCGATTTTGAGCGCATGCGAGAAGTGCGACAGCCGTGGTCTCTGATGGAGAGCGTGATGGACGACGAGTTCCGCATCAGCCAGAGCTATTACATCCCGGGCGAACGGGACGAGGTCTGGCGCGACCGCATAGATGCCTATGGGGAGGACGCGGACGATCTGGCGCGCGAGCCGGGCCGATGGCATCCTCAGGACATGCTGCTTGTCCCGCTCGTGGGACCGGGCGGCGACATCCAGGGATTGCTCTCGGTCGATCAACCCCGCGATGGCCGGGTTCCTGAGCGGAGCACCGTCGAGTCGCTGGAGATTTTTGCCGCCCAGGCGGCGTTGGCCATCGAAAACTCGCGCATGATGGAGACCCTGCAACGCCGCGCCGAGATCTTGGCCTTGTTCAACGAGATCAGCCAATCGGTGGCGGCGAAACTGGAGCTGAGCGAGGTGTTGGAAAACGTCGCCAAGACGGCCCCTCAGTTGTTGGCCTGCGATCAGAGCAGCATCTTTCTCCTGGATCCCCAGAGTGGGCAGTACGTGCCCCGGGCGATACACGGCTCGGCGCTTGAGCCTATCTCGACGCTTTCCTTTGCGCCGGGCGAGGGGTTGGTGGGCGACGTAGTCCAGAGCGGCATGCCGCTGGCCGTGGACGACATGAGGGAGGAATCACGCTCCTTCCTCGGCTCCGACGCCGACGCGAGCGTGGGGTCCGTGGTGCTGGCGCCCCTCACCGTCGGCAACCAGGTCGTGGGCGTTCTGTGCGCCAGCCACCGGCAACCGCACGAATCCTCCCCCGCCGAGGTGGCGATGCTCTCGGCGCTGGCCGATCAGGTGGCCGTGGCGGTGGAGAACGCCCGTCTGTTCGACGAGGTGCGTAGTTTCTCGCAGGAATTGGAGCAGCGCGTCGAGGAGCGCACCCGGGAATTAGCCGACGCGATGGGAGAACTGACCGCCGAGCGCGACCGCGTCGAGACGCTGTATCGCATTACCTCCGAGCTTGCCGCCAGTCTCGATCTGGATCACGTGCTCAACCGTGCTCTCAAGTTGACCGTGGAGGCGGTGGAGGCCGACCAGGCCTCCATCTTGATGATCGAGTTGCATACCTTGGCGGGAGATCTTCAACCGTCTGAGCGGTTGATCAATCGCGCGGCCTGGGGGAAAGAAGTGACATTGCCGACCGGCGGCGCGCCCACCCGCTTCTCGAAAGGCGAAGGGCTGGCGGGCTGGGTGGTCGAGCATCGCAAAGCCGCCATCGTGCCCGACATTCAACAGGATCCTCGCTGGGTGGAGGTCGACGCTCCCGATGAGCGGAAGAAGCGCCAGTACCGTTCGGCGCTGGTGGTTCCGCTGATGGCCGGCGGCGGAGAGGTGCAGGGCGCGTTGCTCTTGTTACACGCTCAACCAGGTCATTTCGACCAAGATCACTTGCGCCTGGTAGAGACCGCCGGCGTTCAAGTGACCAATGCGATCAACAACGCCGAACTGTACAACCTGATCCGTGAGCAGGCCGAGCGGCTGGGCAGCATGCTCAAGACGCAGCAGGTCGAGGCGGCCAAAAGCCAGGCCGTCCTGGAGGGCGTGGCGGATGGGGTCATGGTGGCGGATGCCGAGGGCAAGGTGATTCTGTTCAACGCGGCTGCGGAGCGTATTTTGAAGCTGCCGAGGGAGCGGGCGTTGGGGCGGATGACCAGGGAGATGCTCGGATTGTACGGCGGCCAGGCGCAGGATTGGATGAAGACCGTCGCCAAGTGGGGGGAGGAACCCGAAGCGTATGCCGCCGAGGAGTACCTGGCCGCCCAGTTGAACATTGAAGATCGTATCGTCAGCGTTCACCTGGCGCCTGTGCTGATGGCCGACGAGTTTCTGGGGACGGTATCGGTCTTTCGGGACATCACCGTCGAGGTCGAGTCCGCCCGCGCCAAGGTGGAGTTTGTCTCGATGGTGTCGCACGAGTTGCGCACGCCGATGACCTCGATCAAGGGGTATGCCGACTTGCTCCTGATGGGGGCGGCCGGTGAGTTGGCGGACGCCCAACGCTCGTTCTTGTCCGTGATCAAAAGTAACGTGGATCGGCTCACCACGCTGGTCAACGATCTGCTGGACATCTCGCGCATGGAGAGCGGGCGCATGGTGCTTGAGGTTGGACCGGTCCGTCTGGCGGACGTGACGAACCAGGTCATCACGGCGATGGTGACTCGAACCAAAGAGAAGGGGTTGGATGTACGCTCGGAAGTGTCCCGCGATTTTCCCGAGATACAGGCCGATTCGGATCGCGTGATCCAGATTCTGACCAATCTGGTGGCCAACGCCTGCCAGTACACGCCCACCGGCGGTGAGATCGTCGTGTCGGCCCGCGTGCACGACGACGAAGTGCGGGTTTCGGTGCGCGATACCGGCATTGGCATCGCGCCGGACGATCTGGAAAATATCTTTGTTCGCTTCTTCCGGGTGGATCACCCGCTGGTGCACGAGACGACGGGCACCGGGTTGGGGCTTGCCATCGTCAAATCGTTGGTGGAGATGCACGGCGGGCGAGTCGAGGTGGAGAGCGAGGTGGGCGAGGGGAGCACCTTCACGTTTATCCTTCCCATGCGGCAGACCGAGCCGTCAGACGGGTCTGAACAGGCATTGACCAAAGTGCTGCTCGTTGAAGACGATCGCGATATCGCCGGGCAGATTCAACTACATCTGACCAAGAACGGGCAGGAGGTGTTGATCGCCCGGCAGCGCGACGAGGCGCTGGCCCTGGCGCAGCAGGAGCGCCTGGACTTGATCGCACTGGACATCCTGCTCCCCGATGCGGCTGGCTTTGATCTGCTCGAGGCGTTCAAGTCAAATCCCAGGACGCAGGAAACGCCCGTGATCGTCATCCCCATCGTACCCGATCACGCGGCCCTGCCGGGAGAGTTACGGCTGGGGGTGGTAGATTACGTGACCAAACCGGTGGACGAGGAACAGTTGCTGCACGCGGTGCGCCAGGTGCTTGCAGAACAGGATACGGTGTTGGTCGTGGACGATGACCAGGAGCATCTTTCACGGATGCGCCAGGTGTTGCGCGCCAATGATTTTGGGGTGCGGACGACGAGCCGGGGGCGGCGCGTCTTGCGCGTGGCACGCCAGGTACAACCTGCGCTGGTGTTGCTTGATTACGACCTGCAAGATCTGGACGGCCAGGTCGTCCTGAAGCATCTCAAGAGCGATCCGGCGACTCGGGACATCCCGGTCATTCTGATGACCGAGTGCGCGATCATGGATCGCGCAAAGCGGCAGCAGATTTTCGCTCCACAAACTGCCCGCTTTGTGAACGAGCCGATCTCTATCGAGGAACTGGCGGAAGAGATCGAAAGGGTGTTGCGGCGGGCGGGGGTTCCGTTCGAGCAAGACCACGTTGTATGATGGCTGACAGCGATCTTTCAGATGTTTGAGTGAGGTGGAAAACGATGCCGAAAATCTTGGTTGCCGAAGATGAACGAGATATCCGCGAACTGATTGGGTTTGCCCTGCGTTTTGCTGAATTTGATGTGGTGCTGGCGGAAAATGGCGCCGAGGCCGTCGAAAAGGCGCCGTTGGAGCAGCCTGATCTCATTCTCCTGGACGTGCGTATGCCCAAGATGACGGGATATGAAGCCTGCCGTCAACTGAAAGAGAATCCTGCCACCAGAGAGATCCCCATCGTTTTCCTTTCGGCAAAAGGCCAAGAGAGCGAGATCGAGCAAGGCCTGGATTCGGGAGCGATGGAATACATCGTAAAACCCTTCGGCCCGGCTGAATTGGCCGATCAGGTCAAGGATATTCTACAGCGCACAAAAGCCTCGGCAGAGTAATGGACAGAGATGCACTGCATGTCGGGTTGAGTAACGTCTTGAGCTGAGTACGCAGAGCGTATCGAAACCAATGAGCGTCATTGTCGTCAAAGAAGGTTTGATTCACTACGAAGTGATCGGGCGCGGTAAGCCGCTGGTCTTTCTCCACGGCTGGCTGGGATCGTGGCGCTACTGGGTGCCGGCGATGGAGGAATTATCGCTCCACTACCGCACCTACGCTCTCGACCTGTGGGGCTTTGGCGATTCTGACAAGTTGAGCCTGGGCTACAACGTTGATGCCTACGTCGAACTGCTCCAAGAGTTTCTCGATCACCTGGGCGTGCATCGTACTTCGCTGGTGGGACATGCGTTAGGAGGCGTGGTCGCTTTGTCGTTCGCCGACAAGATCCCGGAACGGGTGGAACGGGTGATGGGCGTGAGTGTGCCTCTGGTGGGAGCGTCCATCAACCGACCCTTGGCCGGTTTTTCTGGCAACGGGGACGAGCTGGCGCGGTTGGTGGCGCGGCGAGCCGATTTCCCCGAGGTGGACCTGGAGGCGCGCAAGGCCGATGCCTCTGCCATCGTCTCCAGTATGCGTTCTGCGATGGGACGCGACCTGCGCCGCGTGTTGCTGCCCCTCGAATCCCCTGTGCTATTGGTACATGGCGTGGACGACCCTCTCGTCAAGCCGCCAGAGTCGGAATGGTTGCGAGATTGCGCCGACACGGTGCGGGCCATTCTCTTGAATAGCACCGAGCATTTCCCCATGCTGGAGGAACAGAACAAGTTCAATCGGCTGCTCAAGGATTTCCTTGCCGGAGATGACCTGGCTTCCCTGGAACTCAAGGAAGAGTGGCAGCGTCGCCTCCGCTAACCATCTGACGACTGACGACTGGCTACTGACTACTGACATGTCTCTTCGCCGACTGCTGGTCGTGGCTCGCAAGGAATTCCACCACATCACCCGCGATCTGCGCATCCTTTTCCTCGTCATCATTGCGCCTGCCTTTCTACTCGTCATTCTCTCGTACGTCTTTGTGATGGACGTCGAGCAAATCGACGTCGCCGTTCGCGATCTGGATCGCACTTCTCTCTCGCGTCGGTTCATCGCCCATCTCACCGCCGATGGCGACCTCGTCGTTGTGGCCGACGTGCGGCGAGAGGAAGAGATCGAGCCACTGTTCACTCGCGGCATCGCTGACATCGTGCTGGTGATCCCGCCCGGCTTTGCCGACGCGGTGCTGGGCGGCGGATCGGTTGAGGTGCAGTGCATTGTTGACGGTGCGGACGCCGCCACTGCCAGTCAGGCCACCGGCCTTTTGGAGAGCCGTGTGAACGCCTTTGTCGCCGGCTTGCTATCTCGGAGCGGCGCGGAGCTCCTTGACGTCAGTGACCGCGTCTGGTACAATGAGACGCTCAAGTCGCTGATCAGCATGGTGCCCGGCATGCTGGCCGTCATTCTCTGTATGCCCGCCATGGCCCTGGCTTTGGCGTTGACCCGTGAGAAGGAGACAGGCTCTTTCGAGGGCCTCATCGCCACGCCGGTGCGCGGAACCGAGTATCTGATCGGCAAGTTGTTCGCCTACGGGGTCAGCGGGTTGGCGAGCGCCGTTCTGGCCTGGCTGGTCGCCACCCTTTGGTTTCGCGTCCCTTTTCGGGGGGGCTTTGTCGATTTTCTCGTGCTCACCGCCGATTACTTTCTCGCCAGCCTGGGCGTCAGTATGGTGGCGGCGAATTTCGTCCGCAATCAACAGACGGCCATGTTCTTGGTTTTGATGGTCTTTTTCGTGCCCAGTTTTTTCATCTCCGGCCTGATACTCCCCATCGCCGACGAGCCTGTCGCGCGGGCCTTTGCTTACGCGCTGCCGACCACCCATTTCATCGTTCTGTGCCGCAGTCTGTTCCTGAAAGGGTTAGGCGTGCTGGCCTTGTGGAAACCGGCATCGATCTTGCTGGGAATTGGGATCGCGTCCCAGGCCGCCGGTCTGATCCTGTTCAAAAAGAAACTTTCCTGAGTACCATTTGTTAATTGTTCATTGCCTCATTGTTCATTGATATGCGTATCTGGAACCTGGTGTTGAAAGAATTCGTTCAATTGCGTCGCGATTGGCTGATGACGACCTTTATCCTCACGCTACCCATCCTTCAACTCGTTCTGCTGGCCCAGGCCACCAGCTCTGGCATCTCGAACCTGTGCGTGGCCGTGCTCGATGGCGACCACTCCAGCGCCAGCCGCCGGCTCGTCGCTGCCCTGGACAACAGACGGGAGTTGGACATCTGCCATCGTCCCGTGACCCTGGCGGATACCGAGCGTCTCCTCGATCAGGGAGAGGCCACGTTCGCCGTCATCATTCCCACCGGCTTTGCGGCGGCTCTGGCCGACGTTTCGCAGGCTCCTTCTGTTCAACTCATCGCAGACGGCAGCAACGATATTATGGGCGGTGTCGCTCTGAGCGCCGCTCGTGGAGCTGTCACGGAATTGGAGATCGATATGGCCAGAGAAACCGGGCTTTTTGGTAAGCAAGGCGGCAAAAACCCGGTTTCTATCGACCTGCGACCGACGGTGCGTTTCAACCCGACGTTCGATTTCCGGTTTTTCTCCGTGCCCGCGCAGGTGGGCTTTATCATCTACCAGGTGACGCTCACCATCGCCTCGATCGGTCTGGCCCGCGAGCGGGAGTTGGGCACGTTGGAGCAATTGATGGTGATGCCGCTGCGCCGCATCGAGCTGGTCATCGGCAAGGCGATCCCGGCGCTGATCATCGGGGCGATCAATTTTCTGCTGCTGATGGCCGTAACTGTCTTTGGCTTCCGCGTACCGCTGCGCGGCTCCCTGCCGCTCTTGTTTGTTCTGACCGTGTTGTTTATCCTCGCCGAGATCGGCTATGGCATTTTCATCTCCAGCGTCGCGCGCACGCAGCAACAGGCGATCCTGTTCGTCTTTGTCCTGGCGATGGTGGATATGGCCTTTTCCGGCTACATGGTGCGGATCAAGAATTTGCCCGTCGCGTTCCAGACGATCTCGCAGGTGGTGCCTTTCCGACACTATTTGACCATCATTCGCGGCGTGATGGTCAAAGGGGCTGGCCTGGATGTGCTGTGGCCTCACGGGGCGGCGATGCTGTTGATGGGATTGTTCATCACCGCCGTCGCTGTACGCAATTTGAACCGTAGTCTGGACTAGATTCGTAACTCGTAAAAATATCTTACAAAAGGGAGAAAATTATCATCATGAAGAACATCTGCGCCATTGGCGTCGGCTACGTGGGTCTGGTGACAGGCGCCTGCCTGGCCGACATGGGGAATCACGTCGTCTGTTTGAATCGCAACCAGCAGAAATCCGACAATCTGAAAAAGGGCATCCTGCCCATCTACGAGCCGGGCCTGGAGGAGATCGTAAAGCGCAACTATGAGGCCGGGCGGCTGGAATTCACCACCTCTTACGACGTGGCGCTGCAGGAGGCCGAGTTCGTCTTTATCGCCGTGGGTACGCCTTCGGGCGATGGCGGCGAGGCGGACCTGGCCCACGTCGAGGCTGCCGCGACCGAGGTCGCCAGGCGCATCCACCAGCCGCTCGTCATCGTCAACAAGTCCACCGTGCCCATCGGCACCGGCGATTGGGTGGCCGACATCGTGCGCGAGCATATGCCCGATCCGAGCATCCCCTTCTGGGTTGTATCAAACCCCGAGTTCCTGCGCGAGGGCTCCGGCGTCTATGACTGCATGAACCCCGACCGCGTCGTGCTCGGCTCCACCAGCCGGGAGGCGGCGGAGCGGGTAGCTGAACTTTACTACCCGCTGCACGCCGAGACGATCATCACCGACCTGCGCACCGCCGAGATGATCAAGTACGCCTCGAACGCCTTCCTGGCGACCAAGATCTCGTTCATCAACGAGATGGCGAACATCTGCGAGGTGCTGGGGGCCGACGTGAAGGAAGTGGCGCGCGGGATGGGCACCGACAACCGCATCAGCCCCGAGTTCCTGGGGGCTGGCATAGGGTGGGGGGGGAGCTGCTTTCCCAAGGACGTCAAGGCGCTGGCGCACATGGCTGCCACGCACGGCACGCACCCCCAGATGCTGCGGGCGGTGATGGAGATCAACTACGACCAGCGCAAGCGGTTCGTGACCAAGCTGCGCCACATCCTGGGCGGCTTTCGCGGCAAGACGGTCGGTGTGCTGGGCTTTTCCTTCAAACCGAACACCGACGATATGCGGGACGCCCCCTCCGTCGAGATCATCAATCTGCTGCTGTACGAAGGGGCGACGGTCAAAGGGTACGACCCGGTGGCGATGGAGAATGCCAGGCGCATCCTGGGCGACAGCGTCACGTACTGCAAAGATCCCTACGAGGTGGCGAAGGACGCCGACGCGCTCTTGCTCATCGCCGAGTGGAACGAGTTCAAACAGTTGAGCATGAAGCGCATCAAAGAGTTGATGCGCCAGCCGGTGTTGATGGATGGCCGCAATATCTACGACCCGCCGCGCATGCGCAAGTTGGGCTTTACCTATCGGGGCATGGGGCGCGGCTACGACGATGGCGATCAGTGACGTGGCCCCGTAGGCGCGGATTCCATTCCGCGCACCGGGTTGCGCGTTACATCTTGCGTGCAAAGCTCTGGCGAGCCGCAGCAGTGACTTGCCAGAGCTTTTAAGGGTGTGTTTTTGGTGGCGCGTCTCCTAAACATAATCCTCGCGGGGCGGCGAAAACACCTCGACGGCCAAAGCGTCCTCCAGTACCCGGTAGCTGTGGGGCGCGCCGCCGGGGATGACGTAGCTGTCGTCCGCTTCGATCACCGTGGGCGTTCCATCTATCGTCAGCTCGAAGCGGCCCTGGATGCAGTAGCCGGCCTGCTCGTGAGGATGGGAGTGCGTGCCTACTCGTTGTTTTCCCTTGAAGGTCATCAGCGTGACCATCATCCGTTCGCCGGTCGCTCCAACCCAAAAATCTACGCCTTTGAACGTGTGTTTCTTGCGTTCATTACTCTTTACGATCATCACGAATCTCCGTTTATGCTTATCAGCGCTCGAAGAGCATCTCGCAGTGTGTCTACGTCCGCTCGTGTGTTGTATCCCTGCACAGAGATACGCACGAACTGGCGCCCGTTCCAGTTGACGAGAGGGATCTCGACGCCGAACTCGTCGTACAACCGTCGCCGCAGGGGTTCTGGGTCGCACGGGGGCAGTGGGATCGTCGCCATCTGCGCGAACCATTCGGGCGCATCTGGCGTGATGGGGGGCAGCCCGGTTATCTCCGTGATAGCCTGCCGGGCATAGCGGACCAATTCGTGGCACGCGCACCGAACTTCTAGCCAGTGGTGCTCTTTCATAAAGCGGATCGCCGCCGGAACGGCCAAGAATGGGGCGATGTCTCGCGTCCCCTGCCACTCGTGGTGATCCACAAAGCGAGACGACAGACTGGGCCTCTCGCTCTCCCATCCCCAACTGACCACCAGCGGCTCCAGCAGCGATTGCATCTCGCGGCGGGCGTGGAGGAATCCCGATCCCTTGGGGGCCATCATCCATTTGTGGCAGTTGCCCGCGTAAAAGTCCGCGCCCAACGCCTCCAGGTCCAGTGGAATCTGGCCCGGTGCGTGAGCGCCATCGATCACGGTGATGATGCCCGCTTTCCGCGCCCGGCGGATCAGTTCGGCGATGGGGAAAGTGATGGCGGTGGGCGACGTGATGTGGCTCACAAAGAGCACGCGGGTGCGTGGCGTCGCGCCCGCCCAGATCGCCTCCACGACTTGCTCTGCCGAGGCGACCGGCAGCTCGACTCGTCTGCGAACGTAGCGCGCGCCGCGCTTTTGGCAGACAAAGCGCCAGGTGCGGTCCAGCGCGCCGTATTCGTGATCGGTGCTCAAGACCTCGTCGCCAGGCTCCAGCGACAGCGAGCGCGCCACGATGTTCAGCCCGGTGGTGGCGTTGGAGACGTAGACCAGGTCGTTCGCCTCCGCGCCGACAAAAGCTCCCAGCGCCGCGCGGGCCTCGCTCATCAGCTCCTCGGAGCGTCTTCCCAGGAACTCGACCGGCTGGCGCTCCAACTCCAGTTGCCAGGCTTGATACGCCTCAAAAACTGCGCGAGGACAGGCGCCATACGAGCCGTGGTTGAAAAAGATCACGTCGTCACGCAACAGAAATAGCTCGCGCAGGTGGAGATCGAACAGTTCATCTTGCATGTAGTCCTCCACAGACTGGTATAGTGGTGACATTGGTAACGGGTGCGTCAGGCGATGATGATCTCTGAGCCATCCGCTCATCCGTTGCCATCCGCTGCCCCGGCAGACCGCGGCTCTTGTATCGCGACAATGATGACCACCGTGACGATGATGACGCCTATCAGGCTGGCCAGAATCGGGGCGTTGAATCCGAATCGCTCGTAGAGCATGCCGCCCAGATAGGGTGTGGGGAAGCCGACCAATCCCTGGAAGGCGGCGAGCCGGCCCATCGCCTCTCCCCGTTGATTCTCTGTCACGTTGTTCGCCAGGAGCGAGCGTTGCGCGGGCAGCCAGGTAGCCGCCAGCAGGCCAAAGCATGCGTGCAGGAAGGCAAAGGCCGGAAAGCTGGTGCTGAACAGCCTTCCTATCAGGATGAAAATGCCAATGATCTCAGAGATCACCATAGAGGGTTTACATCCGTAGCGATCGATCCATCTCCCGATGGGCAATTGGAAGATCGTCCAGACGATGGACGACAGGCTGGACATCACTCCCAGTTGGAAGGTAGTCAGGCCGTAGGTTTCGTTCAGCATCCCAAAGAAAAGAGAGCCGCCTATGCCCCAGGCAAAACTGTCCAGCGCCATCGCCCAATAGAAACCGCGCAGCGGTTTGGGGGGCGCGGCTATTTTGACCAGGGCCTCTTTCAGTTTGCCCAGGGAGGCGGTTCCATTGCTCTGGGTTAGTGTCTCGCACAGGAATCGGAGAATGATGAACAGGCAGATCACTTCTAGCACGAAGCGGAGTGAAAAGATCGGGATGTAACCCCATCGGTCGGCCACGAGACCGCCCAGGGCCGGGGCAAAGATCCCCGGCACGATCCAGGCGGCGATAAAGATGCTGTAGGCCATGCCGCGCTGGCTGGTGTGCGCCGACTCGGCGACCAGCGAGTTCTGGGCCGGGCGGGCGATCAGGACAATTCCCGCAGAGACGACGCCCGGCAGCAGCCAGCGCCAGTCGCCGGTGATGGCTGCCAGGATGTAGAAAGCGGCGGAGCTCAGGCTACCCACGATGCCCAGGAGCATAAAGGGTTTTCTCCCCACGCGGTCGGAGAGCCAGCCGCCGACGAATTGGACCAGGGCGGGCAACAACCCTTTCTGTCCCCCTAGGCTTTCGAGCAGACCTAGCGTGCTCATCGGCGTGCCCAGGCTGAGGATAAACGGTTGCCGCACGGTATTCATCATCGACGAAGCGAGGCCGTCCAGAAAGGCCCTCGCCGCGATGACGCGCAAGTTTTTGGATATTTCCGTTTTTGCCACGATGTTGTCTTGTCCTTAACGGTTGTTTCTGTTTTCTGGCCGGGGACTGACTCGCACCATCGCCAATCCCATCAGCAATCCGAACGCCAACGCGGCCCAGAAGGGAGCCACCGATCCCCATCGCTCGCGCAGCAACGCGCCCATGGGCGGGGCGACGGTCGAGACGACCATCAATTACAGTTCCCCGTATGCCGTGGCGGGGCCCAGGAATTCGGGGAAGCGGGCGCGCAGGGCGTCTCGGGCCAGGTAGCACAGGTGGCAGGCGTCTGCGTAGGTCTCCTCGTGGGGCAGGTCGTATCGTTCCACCAGAGCCACGGGGCCGCCTTCCATCAACGGGCCGATGATGGGATGGGCGCCGGGATCGTAGTGCGCCATCATCTCTTGCAACGGTTGCTGCCAGAGATTGCCGATGGCCAGACCCTGGCACGCCTGCACGTAGCCGAAGGCGTCCACGTGTACCCGCCCCTGGTTGGCAAAGTCCTCGTCCGGGCACTCGGTGAACTCGGTCCACGGTCGGCGCGGCACGCCCTCAAGGAGCTTGACCACGGCCCGGCCTCGGAACCGAACCTGGCCGCCGGTGATCGGCTCACCTTTGGCTGCCTCCGAGTAGGTCGTGGATTCTTTGGGAGGGGCGATGGTGATGACGCCTTCGGATATGCCCAGTCGCCTGGCCGCCTCGACGCCGTTGCGCGCGGCCTGCGTCATCATCGCCTCGCCGTGAAAGAGGTCGCTGGATAAGCTGACGCTATCGACCCCGATCTCGGCGATAGGGCGCAGCCACTCGATGGCGTCCTCGACAGAGGTGGCCCAGTAGCAGTTGGAGACGATGTCCGTTTTGAAGCCCATAGCGACGGCCTCGCGCAATCCTGCGAGCATGATGGGGTAGAACAGAAAAGGCTCGCCACCCTCGAAGCAGACGTCTGTGACCGTGCCCAGGTCCTTCGCCTGCCGGAGTATATCTTTGACCTGGGCCAGCGTCATCGTCCCCCCGGCCTGTGGGCTGCCCCACAGGAAGCAGTGATCGCACTCGTCGGTGCAGCGGTAACTGATTAGAAAATGGATGCCCGTCAAATTCATCTTGTCACCTCCTTATCTGGTAGGACGCAGATGAACACAGATTTCACCGATGGCTATTTTCTGCGTCCAAGATCTATTCGATCTCGATTTCCTCCGCCCAGTAAACCCAGCGGGAGCCGTCTTGATGCATCGGAAGTTCCGGAAAGAAGCCCTGTTCGTCCCGGATCTCCCATCCCAGGCTTTGTATCTTGCTGTACAAAAAGTCGAGAATGTCCTCCAGTCAGAGGTCCCAGATCGGTTGGTGTAGGGGTGTTTGTCTTTTGGGGAGGCCATCTTGTCTTTCCTTTGACCTAACAAGTTTATAGGTATTATACTCTACATGGAGTGGGATGTTAAGCCTGAGACAGGGGAATCGTGTACCGGAGTTTATTGCGTGGATAGGGAAGATGTGATAAGATCGTCGCCGTTCGGGTGATTGTTTGCTGCTTGGGAATCAGCCAGCGGAGCGTTGAAATCTCCCCTAACCGAGAAAGTTTTCGCGATCCTGGACGAGCAGGGGAACCGGATGTGGGGGCGGGCCAGTATCCCCGATAATCTAAACACGGAGGTGAAATGATGGCAAGGAAAAAGCAGTCGCGGGGGAAATGCGTTTTTTGTGGGCGCGAGATGACGAAAGGCGGTCTGTCCCGGCATTTGAGAGCCTGTCCGCAGCGCAAAGAAGCGATCGGCAAAGCGAATCAAGGGCCTGGCGAGGAGCAAGCCCTGTACCATCTCCGAGTGCAGGATGCCTGGTGGGGCGAGTTCTGGCTGCACCTGGAGATGAAAGGCTCGGCGACGTTGGAGGACCTGGATCGCTATCTGCGCGCGATCTGGTTGGAGTGCTGTGGACACCTCAGCCGCTTTTCCATCGGGGGGTGGGGAGGGGGCGAGATTTCAAAACGGAGGCGGGTGGAGCAGGTATTCGATCCTGGACTGGAACTGACACACATCTACGATTTTGGGACCTCGTCCGAGACGTTGATCAAGGCGGTAGATGTGCGGGAGGGCAAACCGCTCGCCCCGCACCCGATTTTCCTGATGGCGCGCAATGAAAAACCCGTGGTGGAGTGCGTCGAGTGCGGCAGGCCGGCCTCGTGGCTGTGTATGGAATGCGTGTACAAGGTTGACGATCCAGGGACCTTTTGCGACGAGCACATAGAAGAGCACCCACACGACGACTACGGTGGGCCGGTGCCTTTGGTCAATTCACCGAGGGTGGGGATGTGCGGGTACTATGGGCCAGCGGAGCCGCCGTATTGAGGGGGAGGCAGTGCCAGGATGAGTGGAAATCAGTGCAAGCCGGTGTTGGTTATTGGCGGCGGGGGGCACGGCAAGTCGGTCATCAGCGTTTTGTGGACCGCCGGTTATGCTGTGGACGCCGTCTTTGATGACGATCCCCAAAAGTGGGGGAAGGAACTGATGGGGGTTCCTGTGACGGGGTCAATCTCCGAACTGGCGGACAGAGCGAGTGCGCCCGTCATCATCGCCATTGGCGATAACGCTGCTCGGAAAAAGGTCGCCGAGCGCCTCGATCACCTGGAATGGGTTACGCTAATCTATCCTGGCGCCTACGTGAATCCGTCGGCGCGCCTGGGACCGGGCACCATGGTGTTTCCGGGTGCCGTTATAGGCGCCGAAGCCATCGTGGGCGCGCACGTCGTCATAAGCGCCCAATGCACGGTCGGGCACGATTGTGTCATAGGCGACTATGCCCACCTGGCTGCTGCGGCTCAAGTAGCGGGCGGGACGTCTTTGGGCGAGGGGGCGTTTCTGGCAGTGGGCAGCGTGGTTGTCCCAGACATCCGGATCGGGGAGTGGACGCTGGTGGGGGCAGGGGGAGTGGTAGTGCGCGACTTGCCTGCTCGCTGCAAAGCTCTTGGTGTGCCGGCCCGACTGGTCTGAGAGGGCATATTGTCACTGGTCGGTCTGGGTGCAGAACTCGATCAGTTCCCGAGGCGAAGAACCGCTGGTGATGGTAATCGAGTATCTTAACTCTCATTAGTTTCCTTTGCGGTTCGTGCAAGGATATGTTATAATTTGGTATCTTCTCAATAACTTGGGGTGAATCTGTTCGTAGTGCGCACTTCAGTGCGCTTTTAGGGGCGCTGAAGCGCCTACTACGAACAAGCCCCCGGTTTATTGAGAAGATACGGGTATCACGTCCGTCATCACCTTGATCGAAGCGTGCGTGCTTCCCCAACGCCAGGGTCGCCAGGATCTTGTGCAGACCTATGAGCGTGCGCTGCTTCATTCCCAGCAGTACGAACGCTATCTGTAGATGCCGTCTTGGCGCGCCGTGCTGTGGACCTACGGGCACAGTACAGTTTCGTGTGCCAGATGCGTTGCAGATTGCCGCGGCACTGGAGGCTGGGGCTACAGCATTTGTCACCAACGACCAGCGTCTGGGGAAAGTCAAGGAACTTGATGTGCTCCAACTCGACGATTATGTGCCGTAATTGAAGGTCTCGTCAAAACCATACCACTCCCTCGGCCACGAGCACGATCTGTCCGCCTACCCGCACACCGGTGATCTCCTCGCCTGCGCTATCCACCTCAATGTGCAATGTACTGGGCCGCTTCATCTCCGCGCCCTGCTCGCTGACAATGTATGTGGTCGGCTCGGTGACCTCCACGGCTCGATGGTGAACCAGGTAGGCGCCCAATGCGCCATTCGCGCTTCCGGTGGCGGGGTCCTCTGGCACGCCTAGCGCTGGAGCGAACAACCGCACGTGGACCGCCGTGTCGGGCCGCTCTGTCTCGCGGACAAAGACCATTACACAGTCTTGAGCGCCGCTGGCCTTGCAGTCTCGGTCGAGAGCCAGGGGGTGTTGAGCTTTCCCGCGTCCAGGCTCTGTACTTCGGCCAGGGAACGGATCGGCGCCATTAGTTGAGCAAGTCCTGTCGAGACCGGCTGCTTATTCCCCACAAAACGGTCTCGCTCTGACGACTGATGCGCTGCTGGCTATTCTTCGAGTATTGCGGGTGTACTCCAATCTGGTGTGTCCTTGCACATAAAGCAGTGCGTTAGAACAGCTTGATTGATCGAGAAAATGCTAACGCAAGATCACCGCGTAGCGATAATCAAAATCCAGCCAAGCAAGTTCGAAATCAGCACGGGGGACACGTTGCGGGGCTTGTTCAAAAGCGGGATCGTTGATGTACACCGATTGCTCGTCAAAGCCGACGACGACCACAGCGTGGTCAGTGGTATAAGCCCAGTAGGGCAATTGGTCGGTCCGGACAAGCACAATGCACGGTTGCCCACGAGCCAAGTGGTCAAACAACTCGTCCATCGTGCCTAGAGCATAGCGAACACGTACTCCCAGATCAGTCAGGTTGTTCAAGCGAGAACCTGGCGTGCCATAGGGTTTGACGTCGAGCAACTGGAGTAGGCGATCATAGTCGGCTGGTACACCCAGATGGTCAAGTACCATCGCCGCGCAGGCAGCCAGACAGTCGCCGTCGCTACGTTGAAGGTGGTGTGGGATGGGCAGCAAGATATTCGGCACGGCGTTCGATCTCCTCGATGAGCGCGCGGGTGACCATTAGTTGACCCGTTTCAACATCCACGTCAATCTTGCCGACCTCACCCCGGTCACCAGAAGGTGGCATTGAGAGAATAACCGGGACACGCCAACAGATACGCTCACCAACGATCAGTTGTGGTTTGCTGCCATGCATATTCGTGCTGATCTCGTCGGCAACGAAGCCGGTCACCTTCTGCCGGGCGCTGAACGCGGTGACGTTCACTGTGGCCGAAAGGCGAATATCAATTGCCAGTTGGCCTGCTTGGGGCGTCAGACTATGAACTTCAACACTCATTCACCAGCTCCTTACAACAGACGTCCACGATAGTATTATACAAGCAGAACCTGATCAAGGCAACTGAAATCAAGTCTTAAAACCGCACCACTCCCTCCACTACCAGCACAACCTGCCCGCCTACCCGCACAGCGGTGATCTCCTCGCTTGCACTATCCACCTCAATATACAGTGTGCTGGGCCGCTTCATCTCTGCGCCCTGCTCGCTGACGATGTAGGTGGTCGGCTCAGCGACCTCCACGGCTCGATGGTGAACCAAATAGGCTCCCAACGCGCCGTTGGCGCTACCGGTGGCAGGGTCTTCGGGCACACCCATCGCCGGGGCGAACAACCGCACATGGACCGTCGTGTCGTGCCGCTCCGTCTCGAGGGTAAAGACCATTGCGCACTCTTCGGCGCCGACGGCCCGGCAGGCGCGGTTGAGGGCAGCGGCGTCGACCTCGCTGGCACTTGGGCTCTGAATCTCGGCCAGGGAGCGGACTGGGATCAGCAGTTGGGGAAGCCCTGTCGAGACAACCTGCGCTGGCAAGCCTGTATCGGTGATCGCTTCGGGAGGCAGGCCCAGGGACTGGGCAAGATCCACTACGTCTTCCAGCACGGCGAGGAAACTGGGTTCCTCTTGCGTCATCACCACCCGCTCGACCTGGCCGCCGGAGACGTGCAGGTCGGCGGGCAGCACGCCCACGCCCAGCTCGAAGGAAACCCGCGTCACCGGCTCTTGCAGATCCACGCGGTCCAGGTGAGCCAGCACCCAGTGGGTGCCCACGACCGGGTGTCCGGCGAAGGGCAACTCCGCCGCCGGGGTAAAGATGCGCACCTTGAAATCGGCGCCCGGCGCCTGCGGCGGGAGCACGAAAGTGGTCTCCGAGAGGTTCATCTCCCGCGCCAGTTTCTGCATCTCCTCCGTGGTCAACCCCTCGGCGTCGGGAAAGACGGCCAGCGGGTTGCCGCCGAAGGGGGTATCGGTGAACACGTCTACCTGAACGAAACGATATTCTTTCATGGACTGTCCTTCTCCATTCTTGATAGTTGGTCGTGCATCAACCGGATATTCTCTTCGCGCCGTCCGACGGGTTCTTCTGCATAGTGCGGGTAGTTGGGGTCGGAGGCAGCCTCATCCTCGCTGTGGCCCTGCGCCAGGTGATCGGCGGTGAGCGTCCAGGTGGTCTCCAGGTAGTCTACCAGGGCGGCGATCTCCGCCTCGCCGCACAGCGCGCCGTGACCGGGCACGACCGTCTGCGCGCCGAATTTGGGCAGCCGCTTGAGCGCGGCGATGAGCGCGGGCACGTCGGCGTCGTGCAGGTAGGGATAGCGCCCCTCAAAGATGAGGTCGCCTGCAAAGAGCACCCGCGTCTCCGGCAGCCACACCACGGACGAACCGGGCGTGTGACCGCCCAGATGAATGACCTCGAGTCGCATTCCACCGATTGCGATCTCGCGGCGCTTCTCCAAGACCTGCGTGGGTAAAGTGATGTACAGGTCGGCCAGCTTTTCCCGCGCTTCCCGTGCCCAATCGGGGTCCACTTTCTCCTCTTTGGCGATTTCCGCCTGGATCGCCTCGGCGCTCCACTCCCCGTCGAGGTTGGCCTTCATCCTTTCTCGGCACAACCGGTGGGCCAGGATGGGACAGTCGAAGAGCTGGTTTCCCCAGGTGTGATCGCTGTGAAAGTGCGTGTTGATCACAAGCTGTACTTCTGGAACCGATACGCTGACCGCGTCCAACAGTTCCTGCATATCCTGCGGATACGAAGGCGTGTCCACGACGACGGCGCCGTCGTCGGTGCGGAGCAGCCCGATGTTGGCGCCCTCGTCGAGACGCAAGAAGACGATCACGCCAGGGCCTAGTTCTAGGATTTCCATATTCTCTCTCCTCTTGGTAAAGTTCTTGAACCCTCACTGAATTTTACCCTGTCCGGCGCGAAATGTCCACTCCAACAGATAAACCCCCTGTGCGTTTGCAACGCAGGGGGCTTATTCCTTTACTTCTCGTTGGGCCTTTATACTCCCGCCATCCCCACTCCCGCTACCCTCGTGCCGCAATGGGGACAACTACCATCCGGCTGGACGTTGTTCTCCAGGATCCAGTAGCCAGAGCGGCGGATCAGCAGCCTTCCGCACTCGTGGCAGAGCGTGTTCGCCTCGCCGGGCACGTTGCCCACATAGACGTAGCGCAGCCCTTCCTCCTGGCCGATCTCTTGCGCCTGCCGGAGCGTGGAGACAGGGGTGGGGGGGACGTTCGTCATCTGGTAGGCCGGGTGGAAGCGGCTGATATGCCAGGGGGTCTCGACCCCTAACTCTTGCGCCACGAAGCGGGCGGCGTCCCGCAACTCCTCTGCGCTGTCGTTGATAGTGGGGACGACCAGCGTGGTCACCTCCACCCAGACGCCCAGCCGCTTCATCACCTTCAGACTGTCCAGCACCGGCTGCAAGCGCGCACCTGTGTACTTGCGGTAGGTCTCGTCGCGAAATGCCTTCAGATCCACGTTGGCCGCGTCCAGGTAAGGATCGAAGGTCTCGATCATGTCCTCCGTCATGTACCCGTTGGTGACATAGACGTTGGCGATTCCGGCTTCGTGGGCCAGGCGGGCGATGTCGTAGGAATACTCGAAAAAGATGGTCGGTTCGGTGTAGGTGTAGGCGATGCTGCGGCAGCCGGCACGCCGGGCCGCGGCGACGATCTGCTCCGGGCTGGCCGGGGACCCCATGATGGCGTGTTGCTCGCGCACCATCTGGGAGATGCTCGCGTTCTGGCACCACTGGCAGCGCAGGTTGCAGCCTGGCGTGGCGATAGAGTAGGCGGTGCTGCCGGGATAGAAATGTTGCAGCGGCTTTTTCTCCACCGGGTCCACGTTCTGCGAGATGGTGCGCCCATAAACGAGCGTGTAGAGCGTGCCGCCCTCGTTCTCCCGCACCTGGCAGACGCCTAGTTTGCCGTCGGCGATGGTGCAGCGATGGGCGCACAGGTTGCAGCGCACCCGGTCGTCTGACAGCTTCTCGTAGAGCATGGCCTCTTTTTTCATCTACTCCCTCCCCAAATGCCACGTAGGCTTCCATCGTCTCGCAGACTGTGGAAGCCGGTGGGGATACTCTGACGGGTTGCCTGATTCTAGTTTCAGAACCCGAGACGGAATCAGTCTGTGCCGGTGATGACGGAGCAAGCGAGTACCAGGAAGAGAATGAGTAGAATGATCCCGCATCCACATCCCGAGCAGGACAGCCCTCTTCCAAAACCAAACCTCTCTTGCAAAAAGTCGAAAAGCCAATCGAGAAAAAGAAGTTTGAGCAGGCCGGACAGACAACCAGGTCTATTGCGCATCTCGATCTCCTTCTGGTATAGTGGTAGCCAGTTTCCCAGTCTACCCGCCCAAAGGGCGAACCAATTGTACAAAGCGCCGTTTTCCCACCTGTAATACGGTCTCGTTTTCGACCGTAATTTCAAAGTCGATACTCTTGATCTTTTCCCCATCCAACTTGACCGCCCCTTGCTGCACCAGCCGCCGGGCCTGGCTCTTGCTGGGAGCCAACCCGGCTGTGTGAATAACGTCCACGACGTTGGTGGGGCCGCTCAGTTCAAGCGTGGGCATGTCCTTTGGCAACTGCCGCTGCTGATGCACGCGCTCGAAGTGGGCGGCGGCTTTGTCGGCGGCCTCGTCGCCGTCAAAGATGGAGACGATCTCCCAGGCCAATTTTTTCTTTGCTTCCATCGGGTGCATCTCGCCCCGCTCTACCGCCCCGAGTAGTTCGTCTATTTGCTCCTGCGTCCAGCGCGTAACCAACTCGGACCAGTTGCGCATCGCCGAGTCGGGAATGGACATCGTCTTGCCGTATTTAACCTCTGGCGGCTCATCGATGCCGATGAAGTTGCCTTTGCTTTTGCCCATACGAGTGTGACCGTCGGTGCCCACCAGGATGGGCAGCGTGACGCAGACCTGTGGCCGCTGGCCAAAGACCTCCTGCAACTTGCGTCCGGCCAAAAGGTTGAAGAGTTGGTCGGTGCCGCCTCCTTGCACGTCAGTCTCCAATGCCACTGCGTCGTACCCTTGCATCAACGCATAGAGGAACTCGTGTACCCAGATTGGCTCTCCTTTCTTGTGCCTCTGAGAAAAGTTATCCCGCGACAGGAATTGCTGGACGGTAAAGTTAGAAGCCAGTTTGATCACGTCGGCGAAAGTGAGTTTGCTCAACCACTCGGCGTTGTCGCGTACTTCGGTTTTTTCTGGATCGAGGATCTTGAACGCTTGCTCCGTATAGGTACGGGCATTCTCGGCTACTTGTTCTGGTGTCTGTTGCGCGCGCGCGTCCGTCGTGTCACTCGGATCGCCGATGAGTCCCGTAAACGAGCCGATCAGAAAGATCACGTGGTGACCCAATTCCTGGAACTGGCGCAACTTGCGCATCGGTACGGTGTGACCAATTGTCAGGTAAGTGGCGGTGGGATCAAAACCTACGTAAACGCGCAGTGGCCGTCCGGCTCTTTCTGCCTCGATCAGCCGCTCGCGTAATTCTTCGCGCATATGTTCCTTGATCTGTTCATCGCCAAATTCTGCGCCGCGCATGAGGATGGCGACTTGTTCGTCAATTGTGAACTTGCTCATTCGATGCCTCTCTTTCTGATATATCTACGAATAAAAGTGATTTGGGTAGCAAAAAACCCACTGAACGTGGGTCTGGGGGGAAAGCGGATTGCAACGCGGATAGTTGGCAGCTATTTGCTGCCGCGCCACAATCCGCCGATATAGGTGTAGAGTCTGCAAACCTGGTGCATCATGATCGTTTACCTCATTGGCAATTATACCGTAAACCGGTGGTTCGTCAACTGTTGGAGGTCATAGAGCTGGAGTCTCTCCGGGATTAGCACCTGTGTCTTGGGGACAATCTGCTCGACCATCTGTTTGAATTGTGCCAGGTTCACCCGCTGCAACGGCGACCAGGCCCGGCGCGGCGGCTTGAACATCGGGCGTGCCGGCCTGGACAAGGAACGAAAAAAGTCGTCCCAATGGGTCGGGATGACGAGCCGGGGTCGCACATCCCGCAGCAATGTCTCAAAGAAGGGGCGTGTCTGGTACGGTCTGGCGAACAGTACGTCCGCCGGGACCGCGGGGCCTGGTCGCACACTGCACCAATTCAGCAATCGTTGCCCGGCGATTTGGATCAGAAAGCTAAAGCAGCAGTCCATACGGTAATCGCTGGCTCGCAGCGGCGGCTGAAGACGGGCCGGCAGCGGGCCACTGAGCACGGGCAAACCCAGGAGCGTCAGGTGCTCGGCGGGCAGGACCTCGACTTGAAACTCGCCCAGGTTCAGTTCGTCGCCCGCGCCGATCTCTTGAATTCGTCTCGCCTCGATGCCGTGTGCGGCCAGCAATCGACAGGTGTGGGGGGACCCCAAAGCCCTGGCGTCGGTGTTGCGCACCACTTCCGGTACATCCATCAGGTGATCCCAGTGCGCGTGAGTCACCAGGACAAAGTCGCACCGGGGGATCTCCTCGGCGATACGCTCGCGATCGGGACGAATGCGTCCGATCCACATGCGCCAGACTGGGAAACGAGTGAGGAACGGATCGATCAGGAGGGTCTGACCATTCGCTCTCAGCTCGATCCCGGCGACCCCCAACCAGCGGAACTCGACGGTGGCGCTCATCGTTCTGGTCTGATTATACTCGAGTTGCGCCACAGAGCAAACGTGTCACTTGTAACGAGCAGTCCAAGTGATTTGTCCATTGACGACTTGTCTATAGCGTGATATAGTAATGGGTTGGGGAGGTAGAAACGCGCGAGGACAAAAGTGATAGATAAAGGAGCCTAAATTGATGACCAAAGAGCGTGTACAAAAACGTGTAGTCGTGCAGGCCGGCGATCTGTGCCGACAGGGTTACAGTTGATCCGAAGCGATGTTGCTCGCCGTGGGCGGGCATATCCTGGGCGATCTGGAACCGCAGTCTGTGAGGATGGCGACCGGATTCAGCGGAGGGGTGGGGGGCACTCACCAGGAGATGTGCGGAGCGTTGAGCGGTGGCGTGTTGGTCATCGGTGGGTGGTTGGGCCGCGAAAGCGCGGATGAGGATCCCGATCCAGCCTGTGACCTGGTTGCCCATTATCGAGAATGTTTTCTGGCAACGCTGGGAGATACGCAATGCGCCCGATTGCGCGAGTTGGTCGAAGCGCCGGATGGGTTAGGCTCTTGCGACCGGCTCGTCGAGGTGGCGGCGGCGGTTCTCCTGGAGGTGCTTGAACCACTGTCAGGCGCCGATGCCTGACGCGGAGCCGACTTGCATAAAAGACATTTGCTGGTATGCTTTATCTCTACGGGTCGGTCACTCTGTCCGGACAGATCGGGAAATGAAGGGGAAAACGCTGCTGCCGATAATGAAGGTTGTATGTGAGGAGAAAGACGATGGTTACTGCGGTAAAGCTGCCCGTGCGGACGGGTGAAAAAATGACGGCAGAGGAATTGAGGCTTTTCTGCGATGAGAATGGAAAGCGATACGAACTCGTTGGAGGTGAACTGATCATGATGGTCCCCGCCGGTACTCGCCACGGAAGAGTAGCTATGCGTTTAGGCTCAATGATCGAGAGTCATACTCGTCAACATGATCTGGGCGCAGTTTATGCCGCCGAGACGGGGTTCCAGATCGCCCACGACCCCGACACAGTGCGGGCGGCGGACGTGGCCTTTGTCGCCCGCGAGCGCATCCCTCCCGAAGGCGAACCGGACGGCTATTGGGCCATCGCCCCAGACCTGGTGGCAGAGGTAGCCTCGCCCCACGATTCGGCCACGTATTTGCAGGCCAAAGTGGCCGAATGGCTGCGGGCTGGCGTGCGCCGCGTGTGGGTCGTCTATCCCGATACCCGCAGCGTCGTCGTCCACGAGCCATCGGGCCGGGCCGTCACTTTACTGGAGGACGATACACTGAGCGGCGAGGACGTCCTGCCGGACTTTGGTTGTGCGGTGCGGGAAATATTTATCCGATAACGAACTTTGGAGGATCATCAATGCCTGTTACAAGTAAGAGCCATCTGGCTTTGGTAGATGGCTCGCGACTCATCGCCGAATCCTGCGCGCGGGCCGGGGCCGACGTCTACGTCGGCTATCCCATCACGCCCGCCAGCCTCATCTACGCCTACGCCAGCCAACGATTTCCATCGGTGCTGCCTGCCCCCGACGAGATCACCACACTCCAGTGGATGTCGGGTTTGGCGGCGGCCGGCCGCTTGCCGGTGACGGCCACCTCTTTCGCCGGTTTTGCCCTGATGGTCGAGTCGATCAACATGGCCTACATGATGGAGCTGCCGTTGTTGGTCGTCCTGGTCCAACGCCTCGGCCCCTCCACCGGCACCGCCACCGCCGGAGCGCAGGGGGAACTGTTCCTGCTGCACGGGCTGATCTCTGGCGGATACCCGTTGCCGGTGTTCGGCGTCGCCGATATGGACGATTGCTGGCGACTCCCGCCCGTGGCGCTGCGGACGGCGGTGGAGCTGCGCACGCCGGTGGTGCTCCTCACCTCGAAGGAGATGGCGATGACCGAGCGCAGTTTCGACCTGGCCCAGTTGGAGGAGATCGAGCCAATCCAGCGGGCGTTCTACGATGACTCGGCTTCCTATCGCCCCTATGCTGCCGACGATACTCTGGTGCCTCCCTTTTTGCCTGTCGGCAACGGTCGTCACCAGGTGCGATTGATCGCTTCTACTCACGACACGCAGGGCCTTCTCCGGCACTCGACCGACGAGGCGCTGGCGAACACCCGTCGCTTGCACGAAAAAGTGGAGGCCAAGACTCCCATCCTCTATCACCTGGATGAGCAGGAAGGGGCGGAAACGCTGGTGGTGACGTATGGCATCACATCTGGTGCGGCCCGGGAGGCGGTGGCGGAGCTGCGGGCGCGAGGGACAGCCGTCTCTCTGCTGGTGGCGCAGACGCTTTTACCCATTCCCGACGTTTACTATGAAATCCTCGACCGCTACCTGCGCATCGTCGTGGCGGAGGAGAACCTGCGAGGGCAATTGGCCCAGTTGCTCTTTGGCCGTCGGTTGCCCCAAAACGTGCGCGTCGTAGGCTCCATCGGGCGGATGATCCGGCCCGACCAGATCGCCCAGGAGGTGGAAGACAAATGAGCGAGTTCCTCGTAACTACTGCTTTTCCCTATTGCAAGGGCTGCGGACATCACCTGATCGCTCGCAATACCATTCGAGCGCTGGAGGCCCTGGAAGATGTGAATCCGCTGGACGTCGTGTTTGCGACGGACATTGGCTGCCACGGTATCATAGATCGCACTCTGGCCACTCACACCATCCACGGTTTGCACGGGCGGTCGGCGGCGCTGGGCGCCGGGATATCGATGGGGCTTTCGCGGGACAAAAAAGTCATCGTCTTTATCGGCGACGGCGGCGCGACCATCGGCTTGCAGCATCTCCTGGAGGCGGCCCGGCTCAACGTGAACATGACCGTCGTGGTGCATAACAACATGCTCTACGGGATGACGGGCGGGCAGCCCAGCGGCCTGACCCCCTGTGGTTTCAACACGGTGATCACGCCGGACGGGTGCATGCTGACCCACTATGACCTGTGCCAACTGGCTCACAGCGCCGGCGCCGCTTACGCCTGCCGGGTGATAGGCCAGGGGAACTTTTCCGACGCGATTCGCGAGGGTCTGGAGGTGGAGGGTTTTGCCCTGGTGGAGGTGTTGGAGCTTTGCCCCAGCCACGGCGTCAAACGGAACCCCGGCATGCGGCTCAAGGAACTGGCCCAGGAAGTCGGGTACGAACTGGGAACCTGGCGCGGGAGCTATCGTCCCGCTTTCCATCTGGACTCTCGAGAGGAATTATCCTCTCTGTTGAAGGTGCCGGGAGTGGAGACCCGCTTTACTCCGTCACTGGAAGGACGGGCGAAGGTGGTAGTCGGCGGCTCTGCTGGAGAGGGGGTGCAGCGGGCGGCAGAGATCTTTGCCCAGGCGGCCATGGCCTCCGGTCTCTACGCGACAAAGAAAGGGAGCTACCCGGTCACTGTGGGCGTGGGCTTTTCCACAGCGGAACTCGTCCTTTCCCGCGATCCCATCGCTTACCACGGCATCTCCCAGCCCGACGCGGTCATCATTACCTCCACCGATGGGTTGCAGCACAACCTGGAGCGCGTTCAGAAGATGAAGGAGGTGGGGACCGTCTGGCTGGACGAGAGCCTGGAGAGGCCCACGACCGGGGCTGAGGTGCAGGTGCGGGGTTTTCGCGGGCGCGCCGGACCGCGTAATGCGGCTCTATATAGCCTCTTGACCTTTGCGCGAGAAACAAACGTCGTCCCACCGGAGGCGCTGGTGGAGGCGGTGAAGGAAAGCCCCATCGGAAAGCACGTCCCGGCGGAGTTACTGGAATAAAATCGTCATCGCGATTTGTGCGCAGAAAAGATATGGGTATAATATTCACTGGTTTACCAATATACTAATTTACCAACCTACTATCAAGGAGGTGCATTTTGCACATCGTAGTATGTACCAAACACACGCCCGACTCGGAAGCCAAAATGTCGGTGGATGATGCGGGCAACGTTTCCTGGGGGGAATCGCCGCTGATCATCAACCCCTGGGACGAGTACGCCGTGGAGGAGGCGCTTTTGCTGCGCGATGAACACGGCGGAAAAATCACCATCATTTCGATGGGGCCGGAGGATGCGCTGGAGGCGTTGAAGCACGCCGTCGCGATGGGATGCGACGAGGGCGTTCGCGTTTGGGATGAGGCTTGCGCTGGCTCCGATACCCTCGCCACCAGCTACGTGCTGGCCAAGACAATCGAAAAGATGGGCGACGTGGATTTGATTCTTTTTGGTAAATCGGCGATTGACGCCGAGACGTGGCAGACCGGCGCGTCCGTCGCTGCCCGTCTGGGTTGCCCTTCGTTGATGTACACCATCGACATCGCCGAACTGGACCCCGATGGCAAGACGATCACCGTTGAGCGGTTGCTGGAGGAGGGCCGGCAGGTGGTATCGGCGCCGTTACCTGCTGCAGTCGGCACGACCAAGGGTATCAACGAACCGCGCTATACCTCGTTCATGGGCATCCGCAAGGCGGCCAAGATGGAGTATCCTCTCTGGACGCTGGCCGACATCGGCGCGGAGGCCGACAAGGTGGGCGCGGCTGGCTCGGGCGTGCGCTGGCCGCAGGTCTTTGCACCGCCAGTACGTGAGGGCGAGGCCGAGATCATCGAGGCCGATACGGTCGAAGCCGCCGCTGCGATCCTGGTCGAAAAGCTGCTGGCGGAGAAGGTGGTCTAGGAGGCAATGAAATGAGCAACGATATTTTTGTCTGGATAGAACAGTTCAATGGACAACCCGCAGGCGCTTCCTGGGAGGCCGTCGGCGCGGCTCGCAGCCTGGCGGATGAGACGGGGGGCAGTGTGACCGCCTGTGTCTTTGGCGGGGAGGGATTGGAGAGTGTGGCTCAGGAGGCGATCTCCTACGGAGCCGATCAGGCGCTGCTGGCCGAGGACGCGACGCTGGCCGACTTTCGCGTCGAGCCGCAGGCCGCGTTGATGGCCCAGGCGGTGCGCCAGGCCGAGCCGGGCATCGTCATCATCGGCGCCACCTTCCGGGGCCGCGAGTTAGGCCCGGCCCTGGCGGTGGTGCTCGAAACCGGCTGTATCGCCGACTGCACCACGCTCGCGTTCGAGGACGGCCAGTTGGTCGCCACGCGACCGATCTATGCGGGCAAGCTCCTCTCCAAATGCGTCATCCCGGAGCGACGCCCGCAGATCTTTACCACCCGCGTGCGCGCCTTCCCCCGGCCAGAGCCGGACGCCGCTCGCAGCGGCGAGGTGAGCCAGGTGGAGCCGGTCCTGGCTGAGGACGATATCCCATCCAAGGTGACGGGCTTCAAAGAGACGGAGGGCGGCGTGAGCCTGGCTGACGCTGGCATCATCGTCTCTGGCGGGCGCGGCGTCGCCGGGTCTGAAGGGTTCGAGCCGGTGCGCGAGCTGGCGCAGACGTTGGGCGCGGCCGTGGGGTCGTCTCGCGCGGCAGTGGACGCAGGCTGGATTCCCTATGCACACCAGGTGGGCCAGACCGGCAAGACGGTCAGCCCCGATCTGTACATCGCCTTGGGTATCTCGGGCGCGATCCAGCACCAGGCCGGTATGCGCACGAGCAAGGTCATCGTCGCCGTCAACAAGGATCCCGAAGCGCCGATCTTTAAATTGGCGCACTATGGCATCGTCGGCGATCTGTTCAAAGTGGCGCCCGCGCTCACGGCGGCTTTCAAGGAAAAGATCAGCTAGCGCCACAAGATCGCTTGTTTTTGCTCCTCCCGGTTGCGGGAGGGGGGCACTTTTACAGGGCTTCGTCTCTTGGTAGACGAGGCTCTGTGCTTGTCTCCCTGCATTGGTGTGCTATAATGAAGATTCAATCGGCAATCGTTCACAGGAGGTATTGTGCGTCGTTCAAAAGCTCTACAGACCCGGATCTTTACTTGGATGATCAGTTTTCTGGTCATCCTCAGCATGGGGCTTGGCATGATACAGACGTTTGTGGAACCGCCGCGCGTGACGCCGACACCAACGTCTGTCATCACTCCAACGCCCTTCCCGACTCGGACGCCCACTCCTACGTCGTGATCTTGGCGCAGAAGGAGAACCATTATGGGTAACATCGGAGCCTTTACTTTTGTTCTTCACAGTCATCTTCCGTACTGTCGGCGAGCCGGTCGCTGGCCCCACGGCGAGGAGTGGCTTCACGAGGCCGCCGCCGAGACGTACATCCCGCTCCTGAATGCGCTCTACGACTTGCACGAAGCCGGCGTGCCCGTCAAGTTGACGCTGGGCTTGACGCCCATTCTGTGTGAGCAACTGGCCGACTCGCTGGTGCAGCGACATTTCGAGCAGTACGTGGAGGAAAAGATCGAGGCCGCCACGGGAGACGTCGCGCGCTTCCAGGATGAGGGAGACGCGCACGCCGAGTGTCTGGCGGTCTTTTATCGGGATTGGTACGGCGGTGTACTGCGCTCCTTCAAGGAGCGTTACGACCGCGACTTGACGGGGGCGTTCCGCCGCTTGCAGGACGCGGGCGTGGTAGAGATCATCACCAGCGCGGCGACGCACGGTTATCTGCCGCTGCTGGGCGCCGACGAGGCCATCCGGGGCCAGCTCAAGGCGGGCATTGCCTCGTACCGGCGGCTCTTTGGGCGCGCGCCTCGGGCGATCTGGCTGCCAGAGTGCGCCTATCGTCCCGCTTACACCACTGGCGATGGGAGCGTGCGGCCAGGGATCGAGAGTTTTCTGGCGGCAGAGAACCTGGGCAGCTTCTTTTCCGAGACACACACGATCGAGGGCGGGCGACCGGTGGGCAA
>DAOTUB010000230.1:0-14894 GCA_034437455.1 Anaerolineae bacterium
TCAAAGGGATGACTCGATGCTTGAACGCAGCTGCCAGCAACAAGATGCTGACCTCATTCTTGATGTCCGTGCGATCCATCACTAGGTTGACTTCTCGATCCGGCCAGTGAGCAAACAGCTCCGCTAGCAAGGGCAAATAGTGAGTCTGTCGATCCACTCGGCAGTTATCCAGGAAGCGTGCCAGCCGCTGAATCAAGCTGTCTCGCTGCCCCGCAATAGGCAACTGCAACGCTAGCTTGGGCAGATGACAATCCTCACTGAACACCAAGGCTTGGGTCAGCAAGGCCAGATTCTTCACCTGGGGCTTCGAAGCTCCAGGTAACCGTCTCTGTAGCTCAATTGTTAATTTGCGGTATAATTGTTTGCGCATGATAGATTCTCCTTTCTCCTAACTGGTTTTTTGGAGAGTCTATCATGATTTTCTCGAAGTCAAAAGTGAAGGTGGATGAACCTAAGGGTATCTAGAACTTGTAGGGTACTGCTTGGATCATAGTCGCCGGGACCATCATCAAAGGTAAGATATACCCCTTTGCCTGAAGGTGTCGGCGTGGAAGTGGGCGTTGACGTCGGTGTGGGTGTCGACGTTGGTGTAGACGTCGATGTTGATGTTGGCGTGAGCGTCGGCGTTCCCATCCCCGGCGTTGACGTATCGATGCATATAGTCGGCGTCAGTGTCGGCGTTCCTGTGGGCAATGTCGGCGTCACTCCCCCTCCACACGCCGTCAGCGCGCCGCCCACGCACAGACCCAACAACAGCAACCAAACCCACAGCCACCCCCGCTTCCTCTTCCGTCCCTGCCAAGATTGTACCACGACCAACGGAACCAGCGCAAGCCAGATCCCCAACAGCGGGTCGAAATACCGCCCGTCCTTGTAGATCAGCCCGGTGGACCAATCGTACACGCTGCCGCACACCAGGTGGCTCACCGACCCCTCTGGCCCCTCCAGCACCGCGCCGTCGGGGTCGAATAGCCAGGCGCTCACCACCTGGCCCTGCTCGTCCACCCCCTGGCGCACCAATCCCTCGGCGTCGCTCAAGTAATACAACCAATCGCCATCCCGCAGTTCGCCCAGGCAATCGCGCCCGTAGAGGTACAGTGTGTCGCCAGCGTCGGTCGTTTCGGCCAGGATGCGGCTGCCAGCGGCATAGTCGAGCGTGTACGTCGTCGTGCCCTGTCCCACGACCTCGACGGCCACCCGCGCCCCCAGGCCGTTGTAGCGGAAGCGCGTGGTGAGGGTAAAGACGGTGGCCTCGACCATCTGGCCCGCCCCGTCGTAGGTGAAGGTGCGCACGGGGTAGCCCTGGGTCCACTCGGCGAGCATCTGTCCCCGCGCCGACCAGGTGTAGGAGTAGGTGCGCCCGTCGCTTACGACGCGGTCGGTGAGGCGGTTGGCGGTAAGGAGAAACGGTAGAGCCGCAAAACTGCTTTTACCAAACCGGCTCCTTCATATACAGTCGCCCTTCGTCGAGACCAGTCGCAAGATCAGGCCGGAGTGGGACCTGATCAAGGGTGCCGGTTGTCCAGTAGAATATACCTATTCTTTGCGAAGTAGAGGGGGATAATACTGGCCTGTTAGCTCCAAGCTGCACCAGAATAGCATCTCCTGTATGCGACCACGACCACTCAGTGGAATACCGTTCCACGGCTAGATTTGCTTCGACTGCTCCACTCTTTGGATCAAACACGATTAGGCCGCTCACGGTTTCCTCTTCGCTACGGCGAGTATTGATTCCAAGTAATCGTCCGTCAGGAGACCAGTGTGGCTGTGTATACTCAAGTGATTCATCTGTCAAGACATCAATTTTAGCAATATCTCCTGTGGCCCAATCGATGATGAACAGGTTATACCTTCTAGTTTGATGATCGTCGGTTACAGCAGTGACTGCGATCTTGGAACCATCCGACGACCAGTCAATCCCTTCGATCAAGTCCCAGTTATTGCTAAATTCGGCAATAATGTCCCCGTTGTTTAAAGCGACTATAACATCTTGCCAAGAGTAAGATATAAACGCTATTCTGCCATCCGGCCCCCAAACAATCGGAGCCCTTCCATCTCCAATGTCATTGATATGTCCAGTTTCGGTATCTATTACGCGGACGCGTGACCATCCTCTATCGTTGCTACTCTGAACAAATCCCAAATGATTGCTGTCAGGAGACCAGCTAATCCCTCCAATTCCCTGAGCTGTTCTCAGATCAATGTGATTGGGAATCTCCAACAACGTTTGACTTTCCCCCCTTGTCACATTCCACAAGACCAACCTCTGGAAACCGTAACAGCTGGTGCTAGGACACCACAACGCGCCATCGACCCACGCAAGTGACTGCTTGTTGGGAGAAAGCCTCAAATTATTTAGACCGTAAGCCAAGTGAATATCATCAACAAAACAATGGTCTTGCCTAGATGGGCAAAATTTGTGTTCCAAGATAGCCAACTCTTGAGATGGCAATGCCGAAACTGGGTAAGGGATAGGCAGTTCAACCATAGCCCAACCACCAACACCATCGACGGTTATTTTCCAAACTTGAACTATTCCTTCAAATCGATTGTACTCTACAGGTTCGTCGTGAAGCACGATTTCATCGCGGATCACGAATTCATCGCGAATTATAAAGAAGATGGGCGTCGTCGGATTTAGAACTTCGTATGTTGGTGTGACAGAAGCTCGATCCTGTTGCACTTGCTGTGAGGAAGCCACAATATAAGTGCAACAGGTAAGAACCATAAGCAGCATAAGCAGTATTGCAGGTCTTCCCACTTTTTTGAACATCATTTCACTCCTTGCAACGCGGTTCCATCCGACACATGTATGCTAGTTCTTAAGGAGTCGGAAGTGGAAACCCCAGTCGATAATTGTCATCAGTCCAGCAGTCAAAGAACCAACTAGCACCAGCTAGTTGCTCAGCCCCGCGAGTCACGTTCTCGACAGGAACATCACCCCACATACACCATTGACCTTCCTTACCCGCAGCCACAAAGCTGTCGAATCCATACAAGTCCGGGGGCATATCTTCAAGACGAGCTGTAACGATCTCCTGGGCTTTCCTATACACATTATTGAATTGGCCCAGATCATTGTCGCATGGATAGCCCATTCGCTTTATATTGCTGCCACAACTGGGGAGGTCTGCTGGGTATCTTATTGAGATCAGCCCGCCAATAGCACTGTATTGATACTCTCCCTCGGGTCTTATGTGAAGACTCTCTTCCTTGATGGTTGAGGAACCACTTCGGTTATTGCTCACACCGATCACAGTGCGAGCCTTGACTGTCCACATAACAAACTCCTGATCTAAAAAATTCTGATCTGCTCCTTCTCCCATACCAATTCTTGCGAGAAGCAACGCTTCAGATTCAGTTTGGAGGTAATTGAACATACCGCCAGCAGCATCTACTTCTTCGTTAGTAATCCGAAACAGATCGGCATCTGGACCCGGTGTTGACGTTGGTGTGGGTGTTGACGTTGGTGTGGACGTCGGTGTAGACGTTGACGTTGGTGTGAAAGTTGGTGTTCCCATCCCCGGCGTTGACGTATCAATGCATATAGTCGGCGTCAGCGTCGGCGTCCCTTTGGGCAGTGTCGGCGTCGCTCCCCCTCCACAGGCCGTCAACGTACCACCCACGCACAGACCCAACAACAGCAACCAAACCCACAAGAACCCCCGCCGCTTCCTCTTCCGTCCCTGCCACGATTGTACCACGACCAACGGAACCAGCGCAAGCCAGATCCCCAGCAGCGGGTCGAAATACCGCCCGTCCTTGTAGATCAGCCCGGTGGACCAGTCGTAGACGCCGCCGCACACCAGGTGGCTCACCGGCCCCTCTGGCCCCTCCAGCACCGCGCCGTCGGGGTCGAACAGCCAGGCGCTCATCACCTCGCCTTGCCCATCCACCCCCTGGCGCACCAATCCCTCGGCGTCGCTCAGGTAGTACAACCATTCGTCCCCCCTGAACTCGCCCAGGCAATCGCGGCCATAGAGGTACAGCGTGCTGTCGTCAGCGTCGGTCGTTTCGGCCAGGATGCGGTTGCCAGCGGTATAGTCGAGTGTGTACGCCGTCGTTCCGTGCCCCACGACCTCGACGGCCACCCTTGCCCCCAGGCCGTTGTATTTGAAGCGCGTGGTGAGGGTAAAGACGGTAGCCTCGACCATCTGGCCTGCTCCGTCGTAGGTGAAGGTGCGCACGGGGTAGCCCTGCGTCCACTCGGCGAGCATCTGCCCCCGCGCCGACCAGGTGTAGGAATAAACACGCCCGTCGCTCACGGCGCGGTCGGTGAGGCGGTTGGCGTCGTCGTGGGTGTAGGTGGTGACGAGAGTGCCGCTGAGAGGTGTGGTGCTCGTCAGCGTCTCGCGGTTGCCCACAGCGTCATAAGCGTACTCGAATTTTTCTCCGGTGGAGTAGTTCGCCTCCACCAGCCGATCCAGTGGGTCGTAGACGTAGGTGATGACGCGGGTTGGAAGGGTCGCGGATCTGAAATTGCGCATCACGATCGGCAGAAAGCTGTAGAAGCAACACGGCTCGTCCACCAGCGTGTTCTGTGTGGCGCTGGGGAGCGGCGCGCCGGGGGCGTCGAGAGCGTACACCCTGGCCCGGTGCGTGGCCAGCGAACCGGCGGGAGCGGACCGGGAACAAGGGTCGTCGCCGTGTTGCGCGACGACGGTGAGCCGGTCGTGACCGGCCAACTCCTCCTCGCTCCAGCGCAGCACGCCGTTCTCCAACGGGGCCATCGGGGTGGTCGTGAGCACCCGGAAGCCGGGCCGGAAGGAGGGCGGTGCCACGTATTCGATCCCCCATTCTTCCGGCGGCCCGGAGGCTCCAAGCTCCGCCACGGCCAGGGCCGCAACGGGGGTAAAGGCGACGGTGTAGGTCACGATCTCGGTCAACGCGGCTACGTCTGGCCCGGTGAGAGTCAGCGTCACCGGCGGGACCGGTAGGGGCGACCCCAGGGCCGATTCCCCGGCCAGGCTCGCCCATTGCCCCACCACCACCCAGCGACCGAGGAACGCGCCGGTTGCCTGCGTATTCTGGCCCACCAACAGCGTTCCATTCAGGGCGTACACGTTCGCCGCCATCTCGTTCTGCTGGCCCAATTCCACCGCCTTCGGGTTGTCATTGGCGTCGCCGTCCTGGCCGTTCTGACCGGTGACATAGATCGCCAGGTCGGCGGCGTCCAGGCCGTCCACCGGGCCCAGGCGCACGTGCGCGTCGGTGCGCAGTCGTCCCGCGATGCGAATTTCGGTCGGGGCCTCGGCGGCGACCCGGGTATGGGTGCGGATGTCCCAGGATTGAAAGTCATAGACCCCGCCGGTCAGCGTGATGGCGCTCCCGTTGCGCGCCAGCAAATCGCCGTAGCTGCCCGGGTCCAGCCGGAGCGTCTCTCCCTGGGCCACGTCGAGATCCTCGTCGCCAGGGGTAAAGGCCGGGGCCTCGGGCCACTGGTCGACCAGCGGCAGGGGCAGCGGGGTGTGACGCTCCCCCAACACCGCGCCTTCCCCCTCCATCTCGTTGTAAAAGACGTCGTAGACCTGCGAGTTTTTCGCCAGATTCAGGCTATCTCCGTACACCCCTGCCGCCGGGTCGAGGATCTGCGCCTTTTGCTCGACGACCACTTCGTGTTCCGTGTGCAGATACGGACCCTCGCTGGCGACGTTGGCCCCCACGTGTCCACTAATGACCTGGCTGTGCTGCTTGAGCCAGACCCCCTCCTGGCCCAGGACCACAAAACCACCCAGGGTCGGAGGGACGAAGGGCGGCGAGGGTGCTTCGCCGACGGTGATGGCGTCCACGTCCCAACCGTCGGCGACGTGTTTGTCTCCACCCGTCTCCAGGCGGAAGCGAAGGCGGAGCAGTTGGCCGGTGTAAGGGCTCAAGTCGAGGAGCTGCCGCTGCCACCCGGGTCGGCTGCCGCGCCGGTGGCGCAGCAGGGGCGTCCAGGTCTGGCGGTCATCGACCGATACCTCGACGTAGGCCTCGTCCCCCTGGGCCAGGTCGTACCGCTCGAAGAAGGTCAGGCGGGGGGCGAACGTCCAGGTCAGGTCGAGCAGGCCGTCCAGCTCGAGAGAAGCGTTCGATTGAGGCCGGTAATCCCCGTCTGGACTGTCGGCGAAGGAGGCCGCTCCCTGGTAGGGGGCGTCGGTGGTCAATCCCCACTCTCCCTCGGCGACCCAGTTGGCAGTGGCCTCTGTATCGTCGGCGAAGGGCAGGGGGTAGACGTTCTCCGGGGCGGTGGTGATCAAAATGTCGTCGATGTACCAACCGTCGCCCACCTGTTCGTTTTCGCGGGCATCCAGGCGGAAGCGCAGCAGGATAGACTGCCCGGCGTAAGCCGCCAGGCTCACCACATGCCGCGTCCAGGCCACGTTCGTCACCTCGGTCTGATCGAGGAGAATCTCCCAACTCTGTTCCCCATCCAGCGATATTTCCACGTAGGCGTGGTCTCCCTTGCCCAGGTCGAGCGGGTCCCAGAACTCGAGCCGGGCGGGTCTATCGGCGGGCAAGGCGACGGGCTGGGCCAGGGTGAGCGAGTCGTTCGAGCCATGGACGTAATCCCCGCCGGGGGAATCGTGCCAGGCGAAACGACCGGAGTGAGCCTGTTCGTCCGACAGCGCCCAGTTCCCCTCGGCCACCCAGGCGCCGGGGCCGGACTCGCCGTCGTCGAAAAAGACGGCAGCGGGTGGGGCAAGCGCCTCGATCACCCGTGTGCGGTTGCCCACGCCATCCAGCTCGTACTCGTACCGCGCCAGCAACTCTCCCTCGCGACGGTGCTCGATCTCCACCAGTCGCCCGGCGGCGTCATAACCGTAGTACGTCTCGACGGAGTTCGGCAGCCGCATCTCGCTCAAGCGCCCGGCTGGGGTGTAGGCGTAGACAGTCGTGCCGCCCTCCCAATCGGTCACCGTGCGCAGACGGTTCGCCGTGTCGTGGGTGTAGGTCACGGTCTCGCCGCTGGGGTAGACCAGGTTCGTGCGCCGCCCCGCCGCGTCGTACTCGTAGTGTGCGTCGCCTGTGGGCGCGTCAATCGCCAGCGGCTGGTAGAGCGCGTCATAGTCGTAGGCGATCGTGCCGGTACTGTCGGTCACCGTGTCGCGGTGGCCCAGCGCGTCGTAGCTGTACTCGACGGTAAAGCCAGGCACGTCTCCGATCGCCGGGTACTCGATCTGCGTCGGCCAGCCCAGCGCATTGTGAGCGGTGGTGACGGTGATGGGGCCGCTTGCATCAGGATAGACCTCCTTCACCCGCCGCCCGTGGCCGTCGTACTCGTAACGGGTGACGTTTCCCACCCCATCCTCCTCGGCGACGCGCCGCCCGGCCAGGTCGTAGGTGTAGACGGTGGTGTGCCCGAGCGCGTCGGTGACGACGAGCAAGTTGCCACTCGCGTCGTATTCGTATTCCGTCCGCACATTCGTCTGCTGATCCGCTGATTCGCCAACTCGCCGATTCTCTATCACTGCGATCAGCCGTCCAACATCGTCGTACTCGTACCGCGTGGCATATCCCCTGGCGTTCGTCATCATCACCCGGCTGCCCAGCGCGTCGTGGCTGTACCGCGTGCGATTGTCTAATTCGTCCCGCGTCTCGACCAACCGCCCCAGCGCGTCGTAGATCGAGTAAACCGTCACGCCATCGGCGTCGGTCGTCGTCGTGCGCCGCCCCAGCGCATCGTAAGCAAAAGTCGTGACGTTGCCTTCTGCATCCTGCATCCTGCTCTGCCGCCCCGCCGCATCGTAGGTGTAGACGGTGGTGTGGGTGAGCGCGTCCGTCGCCGCCACGCGCCGGTCCAATGGGTCGTAGGCGTACCGTGTGATCCGCTGCTGGCCTGCAACCCGCTGTTCTACCAACCGCCCCGCCGCGTCGTACTCGTAGCGGGTGACCTGTCCCTCGGCATCGATCGTCTCCGTGCGCCGTCCCAGCGCGTCGTAGCGGGTCACGCTGGTACCAGAGAGCGCGTTCGTGGTGGTCACCAGCCGTCCCAGCGCGTCGTACTCGTAGGTCGTGGTGACGTGGGATCCCGCAGCCTGCACCCGCGCCGCCGCCTGGCCCGCCTCATTGTAGATCGTCAGCGAGGTCAGGTCCTGGTCGGGGCGCTCAGGGTCGTAGATGCCATCCTGGTAATTCTGGATGACGGCAGTCTGGCGGTCCAGTGCGTCGTATTCGTGGTGCGTGATGCGTGCCCCGTGCTCCGTGACCTCCAACACGCGACCGGCGACGTCGTAGGTGGTGACGCGGATGAGGTCTTCGTCGGGGTGAGCTGGGTCGTAGACGCCGTCCACGTAGTTGGTCGTGACCGTGACGGGCCGGTTCAGCGCGTCGTACTCGGTGAAGGTCACGTGGCCCAGTGCGTCGGTCATCCACGCTTGGTTGCCCCTCGCGTCGTAGCCGTACCGGGTGCTGACGTTCCACTCGTTCTGATAGTTGGCGCCGACGGTGGGAGAATAGTTCCTGGTGGATTCGATCAGCCGGTTGAGCGCGTCGTACCAGGAGCGGGTAACGTGCCCCACCGTGTCGGTCACCAGAATCTGGTTGCCCACCACGTCGTAGCCGTACCGGGTGCTAAGATTCCAGGCCTCGTCGGGGCCGTGGCCTGGATAGATGGTGGGGGAATAGTTCTGCGTAACGCGGATCGGCCGGTTGAGCGCGTCGTACCAGGAGCGAGTGACGTGGCCCAGGGTGTCGGTCATCAAAATCTGGTTGCCTACCGCGTCATACTCGTACCGGGTGATCCGGTTGTAGGTGTCCAGGTAATTCCGTTCGTCCGTCGTCGTGGTGTAGTTGCGCGTCACGCGGATGAGGTTACCGGGAGGATCGTATTCGTTGACGGTGATCTGTTCCAGGGGAGTACCGGGCGCCACGGTCGTGGTGATCAGGCGGCCCATACCGTCGTAGCCGTACACGGTGGTGAAGTTCCAATCGTTGCCGGGACCGTGGCCGGTGGTTGTGGTCGTGTAGTTGACGGTGGTTTGGATCAGCCGGTTCGCTCCATCGTACCAGGAGCGAGTGACGCGCCCCAGCGTGTCTATGACGTGGGTTCGATTGCCCACCTCGTCGTACCCGTACTCGGTGACCAGGTTGTAGACGCCCAGGTAATTCCGTTCGTCCGTCGTCGTAGTATAGTTGCGCGTCACGCGGACGAGGTGGTCGGCGTCGTCGTATTCGTGAAGCGTGACCCGAAGGGGTGAAACGCGATCTGTGGTGGTGATGAGCCGTCCCACACCGTCGTACTCGTACCTCGTCGCGTTGCCCAGCGCGTCCGTCGTCACCGTTCGCTGGCCCAGGTCGTCGTAACCATACGTGGTCGTGACGCCGTGATCCACCGTCTGGATCAGCCGGTTTTGCCCGTCGTAGGTGTTGAGCACTCTCCCATCCAGCGCGTCGGTGATGACTACAGCCAGGTTGCCCTCGTACTCGTAATACGTCGCGTGGCGCGCCGCGTCGGTGTACACGGTCAAGTGATTGAGAGTGTCGTAGGCCATCTCCGTCGTCTGGCCCAGCGCGTCGGTGACCTCCTCGACGGTGCAGCCGCATCCATTCCACTCCATCTGGGTGGGGTTGCCGTTCCGATCCACGATCTGGGTGAGGCCAAAGTTGGCGTCGTAGGCGCGCCAGGCCGGTCCATTCAACGGGTCGGTCTGCACCGCCCAGACCCCACCGAGATAGATGTCTTCCCTCGCGTATCCGTTGGCGTCGGTATAGACCGTCGTGTCGGCGAACGAGTCGTACCGGAGCGCGAGAACGTCCCCCGCCTCGGTCGTTTGCCTCACGGCCCGGCCTTCGTCGTCGTATTCCGTGCGCTCGACGAGGTGGTCGAGGGGATCGCGGACCTCGTACAGCAGGTGCGAATCATCCACGTAGGTGTAGCTCCAGGTATGACCCCGCGTGTCGGTCGCGTGGGCGAGGTCGCCGGTCGTCTCGTCGTAGCCAAATTGCACCGTTCGGTGTAGGGGATCGCGCACCTCGGTTATCCGGCCCTCGCCGTCGCGATCAAAGGTCAAACAACGCTGGCTCACCGGCTCACAGGCGCTGATGAGCCGGCCGTCGGGGTCGTAGGTGAAGCGAATCACGTTTCCACGTGGGTCTCGCTGCTCCAGCATACGCCCCTCGTCGTCGAAGCGATAGATGTGCTGGTCAGAGCCGGTCACGACGTAGTTAGAATCCCCCTCTTCCCAGCGTACCTGGGCACGCACGCCGGGATACGGGTCCAGCGTGCCGTTCGGCCAGAAGCGCAGTCGCGATCCATCCGGGGCCTCGAGGATGAGGGCGTCGGGCTCCACGTCGGACTCCCCCTCCACGATGGCGCCGCCGGTATTTGAGTCGCCGCTAAAGTTGCGCATGATCAACGGTAAATACATCCTGGGAACGTACTCATCCACGCCAATGTCGACCCCCGATATCCGCGGGCGCGGATCGCCTTCAAAGTCCTCCATCACACCCGTTTCCACGCCCGCGTCAATACAAGGCGAACGGGCTTTCAGGCGGGCTAGCAGGTGGTAATTTCCTCTGTCAGGATCGACCAACAGTGGATCGGCGGAGATGTTCCCGGAACCGGCGTACATGCCGTGGTAGTCGCCGGGACTGTTGCCCCACACGTCGTTGTGCGAGAGGGTGGCCGTTCCACCCGCGATATACACCCCATACCCCGCCGCGTGGCTGACGACGATCGTGTTTGTCAGGCCCAACGTCCCGCCGCCGACGTAGATGCCGCCTCCCGTCCCGGCCGTATTGGAGTAGAACGTGTTGTGCAACAACGCGCCAGCCCCGCTCGCCAGGTACAGGCCGCCGCCTTCGTCCGTAGCCTCGTTGTTGGCCACGACCGTGTTGATCAGCCTGACCGTTCCGCTGTCAACGTGCAGACCGCCGCCCGATCCGGCAGTATTCCTCTCGATGACGTTGTTCACGATGGTTGGGCTGGCCCCATCCTCGACGGAAACCCCGCCGCCGTTGCCGCCGGGGTTGTTCCCACCGGTGATGGTAAAGCCGCTGATGACGGTATTCGCCGTAATGGCGCTGCCGCTGGCAACCACCAGCGGGCCCTCCACTCCCTCGCCGTCGATGAACGTAACCTTCGTTCCAGACCCTTGCACTGTGACTCCCGGTTCCAGATGGATCGTCTCTCTGTATGTTCCTGGCGCTACCAACAACACGTCTCCATACTCTGCCTGGTAGTTCAACGTGTACGAGATCGTCCGACACGCCATCGAACCCTTGCCCGTCCCGCAGACCGGGCCGTCGGCGCCCTCCGCCCCATCCACGTAGATGATCGGGCCAATGGACGGCAAGGTGAGCCGCATGGCATAGTTGTGCGTCCAGCCGTAGCCCAATCCGGCCACGCTTCGGCTCACCATCTGGGAGGCATAGATCCGCTCGAAGCGCAACCCTTCCCCGGCCGTCGCCACTTGTATATCCGTGACGCTGTAGACGTGATTGCCGCTGGCGGTGTTGATCTCGCCGCCCAGCCAGTTCTGATTCGTGGCGCACGCGCCGTTGAGACCGCACTCGGGGTCGGGTGAGTTGCACTGGTCGTCGGGAAGTATGGTTGGCGTCGGTCTAGGAGCTGTGAGGGTGCTAATGTGGGTGTTGTCGTCAGTCACCCCAGAGATTTTGGGGATCGGCATATCCTTCCAGGTATCCCCACTATTATCAGAAAAAGCAACTCCACGGCGTCCAGTACCAGCACATACTCGACCGGTGAAACCATCCACTGTCACGGTCTTCACACCTCCGTGCAACTCGGATGAAGAGCCTGTGGTCAAGACAGCGGTGAAAGCATCACCGTTGTTTGTAGAGCGGTGCAGCGTGGAACCCGCTGCCAACCAGAGGGTGTCAGGGCGCGTGTGATCGTACAAGAGATCCTGGGTGTCTCCTATTTGGGTATCTCCCTTCCAGGTGTGTCCAGCATCAGTGCTCCTGCGTACTTTGACAGCAAGGTGACGTCCCGTGGCGTAGATGTAAGCAGGATTCTCGTCGCGGCCAGTGACAAGCCTGCGTGTATTTCCTTCAAGATCGTCAATTCTGTCCCGCTGCCAAGTTCGTCCTCCATCAGTACTTCGCCAAAACCATTGGTAGGAGTAACTCTGGCCGTAGCCACAAGCTGCCATAATATACCAATATCCCCCATTTCCCCAGACGTCACTGGGAGACTGCGCATAAGTCCAGAGACCTCCAGGAGAAGGTAGATCGATTCCATTCCAGGTGCGACCACCGTTTGTTGAGTACGCTGCTCGTGGGTCTGGGTTTAGAACTCCACCAAGTTCTGGACCAGCAGCAAGGACAATCCCTGGCCTACTTCGATCCCAGTGGACACAACACCAGCCTGTCTGCGTAAAGGGCATCGTTACTTGCATCCAATTTGCCCCTGCATTGCTCGTTCTGTACACCCCGTTCGGCGTCACTGCCAGCAACACGTTATCGTCGAACGGATTGAGCCTGACGTTCTTTACTTCTACGTTGCCTATGCCATTGCTGCGCTGGGTCCAGGTGATTCCATCGTGATACCATACGCCAGCATTGCTGGTTCCAGCCCAGAGATGGGCCGTATAGCCATCAGAGACATCCTCGAAACCGCCGAGTGGGTTGCTATCTGGCGTCGAGTCGTTCGACTGAAAACGAGAGTCAATGGTCCACCACGGGAGAAGCGCGGCCAGGGAGGGAGTGGAATTGATCACCGCTGTTTCCCCTGGCGAGGGATGCGCAGTTGCCCTGCTATCCAGAAGCGCGGGAAGCGGTAGGGCAGACCTGAGCATAGTCGAAGGACTCAACGCATTGCTCAGTGCAGGCGTCGGTACAAGGGTCAACAGGAGAGAGACAAGAATGAGGACATTGAGCCAAGGGAACGATCGGTGAGAGATGCACATCAGCAGTCTCCTTTCACATCGCCGACATTGGACGTGGAAACAATAAAAACTCTAAACTGTCGAGGCGGAACCAATGGATTTTACATCGTGATCTGGATCTTGACAAATCAGAAGCCGATCAAGGTTGGACATCTGGAGTCGTTATATCAGGACACGGCTTGATATCAACAGGATGCTCATTGTCTGACCTTGCCGTTTTGTCCCAATAGACTTGTTGCTGAATAACTAGCTGACAGCAGCTTGAGCAAGAGCAAGTGACCAGTTGGCCAGGCCCGCCGCTGCCAAAGCTACATCGTCGATGAAGGTCGCCACACGATTGCGGAAGACATCGGTCAGCGCACGGAAGCGTTTCATGCGACAGATGGCATTCTCAACCACGATCCGGATGCGGCTCAATTCTTGGTTCTGCGTTTTCTGCTCTGCTGTCAAAGAGGGCTTGGGATTTGCTTTCGACTTGCACGGCTTCTTGTGGGGAATGTGCGATTCCAGGGTCTCGTAGTCGGTCTGGAAACCGAGATAGCCCAAGTCCAGCCACACTTTGAACGTCGCGAACCAATTCTGACCTGGGGTAAACTCTGTCTTGAGCAGGCTGTAGTCATGGCGACTGCCCACAACCGTATAGCCGAGGAACAGGATTTGCTGACATAGGTTGGCAATCACACTGTTCTTGACCGTGTGACGCTTTTTCTTGCCGCTGTAGTATTCTTGTTGCACCTGGTTATCCTTCGGACGTTGACGCGGCCGTTCAGTGGCATCAATGAGCAGCACCGCGATGTCTGCGAAGGCAGCTCGCATTTCCTCAACGGTCTCGAACTGGCGGGCAGGCAGAACAGCGGCTTTGTCCAGGGCATGGAGCAACACGGGGAGCAGACCATGGACATTGGTACAGGCTTTGGAACGGTCCAGGCCAAAACGGTCGCCCAAGACATCGAAGGTGGGATAGACCTTGAGGTAGTACAGGATGAAGAACAACTTCCGCTCCATGGTGTTCAAACGACCCTTTTGCCCGCCACCGGGTTTACGTTGACGGCGGTCTAGGTTCTTTTCATATTCTTCCAGTCTGATTTCGGTGTAGCTTTGGATGAAGATGGGCAGCAGTTGGTAAAACGCTGTGCGGGTCAAGCCAGTCAGAGCCTTGAATTGCCGCTCGTCGATTTGATCCAAGTCTGGAAACATGATGGCCTCCTTGCCGAAAGTGTGAATTGGCGCAAGTATACCATTCTCTTATTGAGCAACAAGTCTAATATCACTTGCTACCCCTGAAAGCGCGTGTAACTTGGCGATTTGACTTCGCAAAAAATAATTGGTACATTTGATTTTCAGCATAGAAAAACAGGTATGTCGCGATAAGCACCTTACCAATCCAAATCTGGAGCGCAGGCCATCCACCAGAGGCCAATTCGAGCAACCAAAGCCGCGATGGGATAGGCCGCGATCCGCCCGTGTATTCGCAGGTCGCCCTCGAACTCAAAAAAAGAAGCAGAATTCGGCGTCAAATCGGCTTCCTGGGAGGCCGGGCGCACATCAGGCATACGGGTACCTGGGTCTGGGACCTGCAACTGTCGCCAGATCAACTTCTGCTTCTTGGTCGGCGTGTCGGGCCAAAAGACCTCGTAACCCGAAGGCGTGAGGTGAACGCTGACGCAGAATCCACCCAACACATTCAACACCTCGTCGGTGGTGCGCAATCCCGCTTCAACCAGGACCGGATTGGCCTGACAATCTCGCTCGATCAGCGTGTAGACCATCAGAGCGACTACGCTGACAAAGCAGAGGGCGACGATGGCGTCGTCCCGATGCAAGTAAATGGGACGAATAGGCAAGTCGCTCTTCAAGTTCCGCATGCGCCGTTCGACGTGACGATGATTCTTGTAGACGTTCCACATCCAGTCCAGGTAGTCCGTGAGCGACTGACCCGCCTCGCGGCGCTGATTCGTGATGAGCAGCCAGCGACCATCCAGCTTGGCCGCTTTGGCGATCCGGTCGGGGCGCTGCTCATACGTCAGACCCATCGTCCCATCCTGAATGGTGAAATTGACCTTC
>DAOTUB010000231.1:0-39937 GCA_034437455.1 Anaerolineae bacterium
TGCGCTCAGGATGACAAATACGTCTAGTTTTTTGCTCACTGAACAGCGCCGCGGTGTTCTGGATTATTCGGAATGACGAGCGCCTGTAGCGGTTAGCGTCGGATTGTCCCAATCCGCAACCGCCCTACATTTTCGTCCTTCTGGGTGAACCGAGTTCATGGTGACTCCTCTCTACCAATATACCAATTTATCCGGCCTACAAATTTACCATCTTCCGGTACACCGCCACGGTCTGCGCGGCGATCTGCGCCTGAGTAAAGTGAGTCAGCACCCGCTCTCGCCCGCGCCGCGCCAGCTCGCTCCACAGGTCGGGATCGCGCATCAATTGTTCCAACCGCTCACGCAGCACATAATCGTTCCATTCGGGAAAGATCAGCCCGGCGTCGCCGATCACGTTGGGGATCTCGCCACAATCGGAGCCGAGGACGACCACGCCGCAGGCCATCGCCTCGATCAGCACCCGCCCGAACTGCTCGATCCAGTTGGGCTGGGAGCGCGAGGGGAGCACCAGCACGTCCATCTCCCGGAAAAAGGCCGGCATGCGCAGCGAGGGCAACTCTCCCTCAAAGAGCACCCGGTCGGCCAACCCCAGGCGGCGGGCCTGCTCCTCCAGCCGCTTTCGCTCTGCCCCCCCCCCCACGATGTGCAGCCGCCAGACACCGGGTAGTTCGGCTACCGCGTCCAAGAGCAAGTCCACTCCCTTTTCCACCACCAGTCGCCCCACGTACCCGATGACAAAGCCACGCGCGGTATCGCGCTCTTCCGGGCGTGGCGCAAAGATTTCGGGGTCCACGCCGAACTGCGGAACGACGGCCAGCGGGCCGGTATACCCCTTCTCACGCCAGACCGCCGCCGCCCCTTTACTGCCGGCGATGGCATAATCGGCGTGGCGCAGATTGTACCGCTCGATGAGCCGGAAAGGGAGCGGATAACGGCGGTTCAAATTCTGCCAGGTGAACCACAGGGCGCGAGCGCCCACACTTTTCGCCAGCCGAAGCGCGTGGAAGGTGGCCAAGTTGTACGGTTCCTCGTCGATGTGCACGACGTCAGGGGCAAAATCGCGCATCCGCCTGGCCAGTCGGGGATAAAAGTGAAAGTGAAAATTGCCGTTAAAGGCAAGGGGTTCGACGACCAACTCGTACCCGGTGGTGTGCGCTCGTTCCAAGTGGATCAGGCGGCTGCCGTCGTCCCACGAGGACGGCACGGCGACCATCAACTCGACATCGGGAAAGCAGGCGATTTCCTCCAGTTTGCGTTGATAGGCGCCCACCAGACAGGCTTTGGAGATCATCAAGACTCGCATACGTGCTCCGTGAACGACATGTAGTCAGCCTAGACCTGACCGGTCTGAGTGGTTAAGCTGGAGCATTATATCACACGGGGCAGAGTAAGCCAATTCCCCGAATTGCCAAATGTGCCAGGCATGTGTTATAATCCTACGCTATGAGAGCAAGTCTGATCCACAACCCCATCGCCGGTCCGTGGGATGCTCAACGCGCCCTGAAACGTATCTGCTCCTTCCTGGAAGAGCGCGGCTGGTCTGTCGAGCTGCAACTGACCGAGAAACCAGGCGACGCCACGAGGCTGGCTCGCGAGGCCGCCCGCGCCGGCTGCGACGTGGCGATCGTGGCCGGAGGAGACGGCACCGTCAGCGAAGTCGTCAACGGGCTGGTGGGCACTGAGACAGCAATGGCCGTGCTGCCGGTCGGGACAGGCAACGTGTGGGCCAAACAATTAAACATCCCCACACACACTCTGACCCATCCACTTCGTCTGCAAGAAACGGCAGATGGTTTGATCAGAGGAACGATCCGCGCGGTTGACGTTGGCCAGGTAAACGACCGCTATTTTCTCTGCTGGGCGGGCATCGGCCTGGACGCTAAGGTGACGACAGAGATGGAACCACGCCAGCGGCATATCAAACGCCTGGGAGCGCTGCCTTATGCTATCGCCGCCGTGCTGGTCGCGCGTGATTTCAAGGGCGTGCGGACGCGCGTTCTTCTCGATGGCAAGGTCGTGCGTGGCCGCACATTGCTGATCCTGGTTAGCAACATCCAGCAGTACTATGGCGGCCTGTTTGAAATTGCGCCGTTCGCCAAAATGGACGATGGCCTGCTCGATGTCTTTGTCTTCAAAGGAATGGGGTTCCAGTACACAATGCGCCACTTGCTAAAAGTGCTCTCAAAGCGTTATCTACAAGACCCTCAGATTGTGCACCGGCAGGCGAAACAGATCGAGGTGTTTACCGAATATGCGCTTCCCATACAGGCGGATGGGGACGTCGTCGGCGACACACCGGTGACATTAACTGTTGCGCCGCTCGCGTTGCGCATTCTCGCGCCTCCCAGCGCCCCGCCGGGCTTGTTCGCTACTACGATTTGATAAGGAGAGTTGACTTTGAAACTGCTCTATCTCTTGTTGGGACTCATACCCGTCGGGCTGGCGTCGCGGTATCTCGGTGGGCCGCCGCTCTTGACCTTTGGCGCTGCCGCGTTGGGCGTGGTGCCGCTGGCGAGCCTCATCGGCGATGCGACGGAGAACCTGGCCACCCGCACCGGCCCTCGTCTGGGAGGGTTCCTCAACGCCACGCTGGGCAACGCCGCCGAACTGATAATCACGATCTTTGCCATCCGGGCCGGTCTGCTCGGTCTGGTCAAGGCTTCGATCACCGGCTCGATCATCGGCAACCTGTTGCTGGTCATGGGGTTGAGCATTCTGGCTGGTGGGATAAAGAACGGTCAACAGCGCTTTGACCGCTCGACCGCCGGATTGGGTTCGACGATGTTGATCCTGGCCATCATCGCGCTGGCCGTGCCCTCGCTCTTTGGCCACGCCATCGAGCTGGTCAATCACGACGCCGTAGAATACCTCAGCCTGGGCGTGGCGGTAGCGATGTTGGTCATCTACGGGCTGCAACTTCTCTACTCTTTCACCTCCGCGACGCCTTTGAGCCATTCACCTGCCCACACCGACGCCGAATGTTGGCCCGTGAGTAAGGCGCTGATCGTGCTGGCTGTGTCCACGATCTTTATCGCCTGGTTGAGCGAGGTGCTGGTCGGCGCCGTAGAGCACGTCGTCGCAGATCTAGGATGGACCGAGTTCTTCCTCGGTATCGTCATCGTCCCCCTGGTGGGCAACGTCGCCGAGCATCTGGTAGCGGTACAGGTGGCGATCAAGAACCGGATGAACCTGAGCCTGGAGATCGCCATCGGCTCCAGCCTCCAGATCGCCCTGTTCGTCGCTCCGCTGCTGGTGTTTATCAGCCTGCTGATGGGCAATCCACTGACGCTCGTCTTTGACCAGTTCGAGCTGATCGCCCTGACTGCAGCGGCGTTGATCACGGCGCTCGTGGCGCTGGACGGCGAATCAAATTGGATGGAAGGCGCGCAATTGCTGGTGGTATACATCATTCTGGCCATGGCCTTTTTCTTCCTGCCGTAACCTCGGCCATAGTCTCGGCCGTAGCCTTGCCGGAAAACCAGCAACATGCTATAATCCAGCGTCTCGGAGCAATGGATTGTATCCAAAGGAAGGAATATCAGTATGCAAGTCTATCTCAACATTGTGCAAATCATCATCAGCATCGCCTTGATCGCCGTGATCCTCCTGCAAGCCAGGCGCGGCGGTATGGGGGGAGGCGTGTTCGGCGGCACGTCGAGCGCCATCCACCAGACGCGACGGGGAATAGAACGCACCCTTTTCAACATCACTATTGGCTTATCCATAGCCTTTTTCGTCATCACCTTCATCAACGTCATCGTCACCGGTTGATTTTGCATTACATCCAGGCAAAGGATTGCGCCTCGGGGACCGCAACGCTACCGAGGCGCAGTAGCTTGTCGAAGAAACAGACTTGCGGGGAGATCTATAGCGCGTGACCCGTTACATCCGCTGGCAGATTCTCCTCATCCTTCTAGGCGTGGTACTGGTGGGCATCCTGCTGACCTATCTGGCCATCAACTATACCACCGTAGATCGTCCAGGCCATGGAGGAACCTACGTCGAGGGGATTGCCGGCTTCCCACGCCACCTAAACCCGCTGTTGAGCGGTTATAATGACGTGGACCGCGATCTCTGTTCGCTGGTCTTTGGCGGCTTGACGCGCCTGAACGAGCGCGGAGAAGTGGAGGCGGATCTGGCCCGTGGATGGGAGGTCACGCCAGATGGCCTGAGTTACACGTTCTACCTCCGCTCGAACGCCTATTGGCACAACGGCGCTCCCCTCACCGCCGACGACGTGATCTTTACCATCAGCCTGCTGCAAGACCCTGACTTTCCCGGGCCTCCCGACCTGGGCGCCAACGTCTGGCGAATGGTCGAGGTCGAAAAAGTGGATCGCCGCACCGTACGCTTTACACTGCCCGAGCCGTACGCTCCATTTCTCGATTACACCACCGTCGGTATTCTTCCGGCCCACATCCTGGGAGAAACCCGCTCCTCCGACCTCCAGGACGTCGCATTTAACCTCAACCCGGTTGGGAGCGGTCCTTTTCAGGTGGAAGAGATCGAGATCGAATCCGGGACGATCACCACGCTAGTGCTGAAACAGTTTTCCCGCTACTATGGCACGCGGCCCTATCTGGACCGCGTCCAATTCCGCTTTTACCCCAATCGCCAGATGGTGCTCAACGCTTACGAAGCCGAAGAAGTAGAGGGAATCGACCAGATAGTGATTGAGGATCTACCGCGCGCGCGCGCTTACCCCACTCTCAATCTCTTTTCCGCGCAGATCGCCGAGTACAGCCTCGTATTTCTCAATTTGAATCGTTCCGATCTGCCATTCCTCCAGGAACCAGAGGTGCGACAGGCGCTATTGTACGCGCTCGATCGCCAGAGAATCATCAACGAGACGTTGATGGGCCAGGCCGTGATCGCCCACAGCCCCCTGATCCCCGGCACCTGGGCGTACAACAACGATACCCCTCGCTACGAACACAATCCAGACAAAGCAAACGAACTCTTGGATCGAACCGACTGGCTGATGCAAGCAGAAGGCAATGGCGTGCGCCGTCAGGCCGGGCGACAGATGGCGCTCACACTGCTCACCTCGAACAAGCCGGAGCGAATACACGTGGCACAGATGATGGCCGAACAGTGGACAGCCATCGGGATCACCACCACGGTCGAGATCGCTTCACCGCTTGAGGTGCGCGACGCGCTGGAGAGCCGCGACTTTGAAGCGGTTCTCGTTCACCTGCCCCTGCCTGGCGATCCTGACCCCTATCCTTTCTGGCACGAAACGCAGGTGGAGAGCGGACAGAACTATGCTGGGCTTGAGCATCGCCGCATCAGCGAAGTCATCGAACAGGCGCGCGTCATCGTCAACCCGGGAAGCCGTGAACGTCGCCAGGAGTTGTATTACGAATTCCAGGAACTCTTTGCCCAAGAAGTACCGGCGCTGTTGCTCTACGTGCCGATCTATACATATGGCGTGGACGAGCGCATTCACGACGTACAGATCGGCCCCTTGATGTACCCCTTCGACCGCTTCCGCACCATCCACGAGTGGTGGATGGTCTATCGCCGCGTCTTTGTAAGCGAGACGGAACTCGGTCGCCCTTGACAACCGTCCCATTTGATGTACAATAATGCCTGTCCCACAAGGGACACGTGCGAGCCGAAGTGGCGGAACAGGCAGACGCGCTGCGTTCAGGGCGCAGTGGGCTTTATGCCCATGTGGGTTCAACTCCCACCTTCGGCATCTTTTCCCCGAGGCAAACCCCTTGCCTTGGGTTTTTTGTTTCCCCGGTAGCAAGGCTTGACGCCAGAAAGAAATCAGAGTATCATAGCCATGACAGACGCAATAGCGCCATCGAATAGAAGGTCTGCAAAGGGATTCGCCGGTGACGAAGGGGAACATCATCTTTCTAAACGGAACCTCAAGTTCTGGAAAGACGGTCATTGCGAAAGCGTTGCAGCAGATTCTGGACGAACCGTAAAGGACACTCATTCTGCGGATGCATTTGGTCAACTCAGGCAGCAATTGACGTAGTGAACCAGCTTGACGTGCTGAACTTTCATACCGGACGGGCGGGTCGAAACCTGAACTCGAAAGCGATAGGCAGTGTGATGTTCAATGACATCGAGGAGGTGGGGCATGGCATTCCTCAAGCCTAACCGCGGGCGACTCGCCATCGGCATCGTCGTCGTCATCGCGCTCCTCGTGGTGGGCGGCCTTGTGCTGGGGTTCGGCCAACAAGTGATGCTCGCGCGCGAGATGCGGATGGAAGAGGACCGGCTGGAGCTGGCAGTGGCGACGGAGCAAACTCGTCACGATGAACTAACTGCACTGTCGGAATACGTTGGATCGGACGAGTATGTGGAAGAGTGGGCCCGAGAAGAGGCCAAGATGGCCAAACCGGGCGAGGTGGTCGTGATTCCAATGGCAACCGACGAGGGGCCAACCCCTGAGGCCCGGCCCGAGAATACCCCCACACCCGAACCGCGCCCTTTTTGGATCGAGTGGTGGGAACTACTTTTCGGCGTAGCCGAGTGACCTTTTAGGAAACGTTGCCGCGCTCGACCTGTCCTTTGGCCCGTGGAAAATGGTTCACTTCCAAACTTTGAACGCAACGCACGTGTTGAGAAAAGAGGTCAGATATGCCGCAGACAAAACAAGGACGTGCGCACAAAGTCATGGCGAGTTTGGGCACAGAGGCCTGCTTTATGCTGCCTACCTCACTCTGGTCGCGTGTTCACCCGGCAACAGTTCACGTGTAACTTTTTGATACGTTTGCTCCGGGGCGTGAAGGCCAGATGGTCAACTTCACGCCCCTTTTATTTTGTGCAACGGTTTACCTCTCCCGACGAGGCAGGAAGCAAATCGTCACTGAGGCGCAGGAGATGTGCTATGGGCAAGAGGCTGGACCACATCCTGGTCATAGATGTCGAATCCACCTGCTGGGAGGGCAAACCACCGCCGGGGCAAGATAGCGAGATCATCGAGATTGGCCTGTGCGTGTTCGACGTCGCCTCCTTGCAGCGGTTGGAAAATCACAGCATCCTTGTCCGACCGGAGCGTTCGACGGTCAGCGCCTACTGCACGGCGCTGACTACGCTGACCCAGGCTGATGTGGAGGATGGACTTGCCCTGCGCGAGGCCTGCCGCGTGCTGCGGCGGGAGTATCACGCCGGGCAGCGAATCTGGGCCAGCTATGGCGACTATGACCGACGCCAGTTCAAGCGAAACTGCCGGGCACAGAGCATTGCCTATCCCTTCGGCCCCGGTCACATCAACGTCAAGAGCCTGTTCGCTGTGATGCACGGTCTTTCCAAAGAGGTGGGGCTGGATAAGGCGCTGGAGATACTGGGCTTGCCCCTGGAAGGCACACATCATCGCGGCGGCGACGATGCCTGGAACATTGCCCGAATCCTGGGTGAACTGCTGCTCAAGGGGAGATGACGTTTCTCGTCACCTTCACCCGGCAGACGGCGGTTCCCCCGCCGAGTCGCCATAATCGCAGAGAGGTAGGAGACATGCACGATGCTTTTCACCACGAGACGCTTTATCGAGGCACCGACGCACTGGCCCGACTGAGGCGGGCGCGCCTGACCGTCTGTGGGGCCGGCGCCTTCGGCTCGAACCTGGTGGATAACCTGACGCGCCAGGGCTTGCGCTGGATGACGGTCATTGACGACGACCGGATCGAGGCCCACAACGTGGGCACGCACACCTACGCCGAAAGCGATGTCGGCGAGTTCAAGGTCGAAGTGCTCCAGGCCGAGGTGTTCCGCGCCGTAGGGGTCGAGTTCATCCCCATGCGCATGCGATTGACGGAGCGCAACGTGGACAAGCTGCTGGCGGAGACCGACCTGGTGGTGGACGGTTTCGACGATCGCGCCTCGCGGGCGCTGGTAACGGAGCGCTGCCGGACTGCCAATATCCCCTGCCTGCATGTCCGCCTCAGCGCCGAACGCGCCGAGGTGTTATGGAACAAAGACCATCGCGTGCCCCAGAACGTGATCGAGGAGGGGGCCGACTATCCTCTGGCGCGCAACTTGGTCCATTTCGCGGTGGCGCTGGCGAGCGAGGCCATCGTCCGGTTTATCCTGACCGGCGAACAGCAGAGTTATTCGTTCACTCTGCAAGACTTGAGGATCGACGTCGAGGGCTGAACGATGCCCGACCGACCGCGCGCCATCATCCACCTGGACCTGGACGCTTTTTTCGCCGCCGTCGAGGTGCTGGAGAACCCTGACCTGGCGGGCAAGCCCGTGCTCGTCGGCGGGCGGCCCGAGGAGAGAGGCGTCGTCGCTGCGGCGTCGTACCCGGCGCGGGAGTTTGGCGTGCGCTCGGCGATGCCGATGTACCTGGCCCTGCGGCGCTGCCCGGATGCCATCATCCTGCCTCCGCGACACAGTCTCTACCGGAGCTATTCTCGGCAGGTGATGGAGATTCTGCACCAGGCGTCATCGTTGGTAGAGCAAATCAGCATTGACGAAGCGTGCCTCGATCTGACGGAGCAGGTGGTTCGTTGGGAAGAGTCCGTAGAGATCGCACGGCGCTTGCAGGCGCGGATTCAGGAAGAGGTCGAACTTTCGGCATCGCTGGGCGTGGCGACGAACAAGTTGGTAGCCAAAGTGGCCTCGGATCGCGACAAGCCGGGCGGACTGACCGTGGTCCGTCCGGAGGAGGAGGCGGCTTTTCTGTCGCCGTTGCCGGTGCGGGTGTTGTGGGGCGTGGGGCCGGTGACCGTCGAAAAACTGGCCGCGATAGGAGTGACGACGGTCGGAGAGCTGGCGCAGTGCTCCGAGAGGGAACTACGTAGTCGCTTCGGTAGCCACGGAGTGGAGATGGTGCAGCGGGCGCGGGGGATCGACGAGCGTCCATTAGTCACGGAGCACGAACCCAAGTCGGTGAGCCAGGAGCGGACCTTCACGCGCGATCTCCGAGATGAGGAGTCACTGCGGAGACACTTGTGGCGCTTGAGCCGGGACGTGGCGCGGCATTTGCAAAAGATGGAACTGGCGGCTGGCACGGTGGCGATCAAGTTGCGCTACGCCAACTTTGAGACGCTCACCCGGCAGATGAGCCTGGCTGTGCCGACGGACGACGAGCGAGCGATCTATCGGGCGGCGCTGGTGTTGCTGAGAAGGACCTGGCAGCGCGACCGTCCGTTGCGGTTGTTGGGAGTAGGAGGGCAGAATCTGGCTCCCCCGGCGGGGCAGTTGCCGTTGTTCTGAATCTTGCCCCAGATGCGATCACTGATTTGCTCTGCCCGAGCCGTTATGCTATACTGACTTGCCACAGTGGTGCGAGTCCTTCATAGTTTCTGGAGAAAACAACCATACTGACGAGACTGACATGGAGCGATATTTGATTCCCGCACGAGAGACGCGCGTCGAGATCAAGGTGGTCAACTCGCGCTTTATCGCCACAGCCGCCCCGGTGTTCACGGTGAACGAAGCGAAAGCGTTCGTCGCCCGGATCAAGCGCGAGTTCGCCGACGCGTCGCACAACGTCCCGGTCTATCTCGTCGGCCACGGCGCGACGGTCGTCGCTCACAGCAGCGACGACGGCGAGCCATCCGGGACGGCCGGCCGCCCTGCCCTGGCGGTTCTGCGCGGGAGCGGCCTGGGCGACGTGGCGGTCGTGGTGACGCGCTACTTTGGCGGGACGAAGCTGGGGACGGGCGGGCTGGTGCGAGCGTACAGCGACGCCGTGCGAGAGGTTCTCTCCGTGTTGCCCCGCGCGGCCAAAGTGCCCACGCACACCGTGACCATTGTGACGCCGTACAGCTACTTTGAGCGGCTCCGCCTGTTGGTCGGGGCGCATTCCGGCGCGATTCTGGACGAGGAGTTTGCGGCGGAGGTGACCATGACGGCCCGCTTCGCCGTCGAGCGTCTGGCCCCGTTTCAAGCGGCCCTGCAAGAGATGTCTGCCGGGAGGCTCGCAGCGGAAGTGATCGAGACGAACGAAGCGACCATCATGCCCATCAAGATGGAGACGGACAGAAGCGCTGAGCCATAGAAACGCATCGAGGAGGAACAGCATGGACATCACACTCAAGCAGCAATTTATCGAGCGTTGGGAGAGATACTTTCCCGGTGCCGAGCTGCCGATTACTTTTTATTACACCGACGATGACGGGCCAGCGGGAACCGCACCAGCAGGTGAGGGATTTCGTTGCTTCATCTGCGATCTGGCCTCGGTCCGCAATGGAGTGTCCAGGCGTTTCGATGCGAGCACGATCCGGTGTAGTGGCGGCCGGCGATATCTGGGCTTTGAGACGGGCTTGCGGCCCAACTTTGCCTACTTTCTCTCCTGCGGCATTCCAGGCGAGATGGAGGGGGAGCGGTACAAGCAATCGCCAGAACTGGTCGAAGAATATTTGGAGAACCATCCCGTCTTTGAGGCACCGGGCCGCTCCATCCTGTTCAAACGCTGGGACCAGCTCGATGAGGAGGACGATCCGGCGGTGGCGATCTTTTTCGCCCCGCCTGATGTGCTCTCGGGGTTGTTCACGCTGGCGAACTTTGACGAGGTCGATCCGCAGGCCGTGATCGCTCCGTTTGGCTCCGGCTGTTCCTCCATCGTCTACCATCCCTACCTGGAGCTGGAGGCGAAGCGCCCTCGCGCGGTGATGGGGATGTTCGACGTGTCCGCTCGTCCCTGTGTGCCCGGCGGGACGCTCACCCTCGCTGTTCCCTGGCCCAAGTTTTTGCGGATGGTGAACCAGATGGACGAGAGCTTTTTGATCACCGACTCGTGGCGCAAGGTCCGCTCGAGGCTATGAGCGCGGGATGAGCCAAGACAGCTTACACCACAGCGAGCGATCCGCGTTGAACACTTTCTCGGCCCCGGCCATTCATCGGGCCACCCATCGTCGGCGGGACGAGACCTGGCTCGCGGAACAATTACCAGCCCTCACCACACGGTTTGTTCTGACGTGGCGGTCCAAAAACCTGTTCGCCGACGAGTCGATGCCGCGCCCGGTTCTGCTAGCGCCACACGACCTGGGGGAGTTGGCGGAGCAGGGCGAGTCCGCGATCCTGCTGGGCGTGGCGGAGGGGCGCGCCTACTTTGCGCTGGACCTGCCCCCGGACGACGAACCGCCTGCTTCTCTTCTGACAGAGGGAAGACAGTTCCGCGGTCTGCGAGGCGTCGCCGCGCTGCTCGACCGCTGGGACGCCTCGCTACTAGCCTACGCCAAGGGGATGATCTACTGGCGCCAACGGAATCGATTCTGTGGAGATTGCGGCAGCCCGACCAGGGGCGCGCAAGGCGGACACCTGCGCGTCTGCACCAACCCGGCGTGCGGGCGACACCACTTTCCGCGCACCGACCCGGCCATCATCGTGTTGGTCGTCTCGGATGGGCGCTGCTTGCTGGGGCGGCAAGCGACGTGGCGGAAGGGCGTTTATGCGACCATCGCGGGCTTTGTCGAGCCGGGGGAGAGCCTGGAGGCCGCCGTCGCCCGCGAGGTGCAGGAAGAGACCGGCGTGCGAGTCGCGTGGTCGCGCTACCACTCTTCCCAGCCGTGGCCGTTCCCCAGCTCGCTGATGTTGGGGTTCACAGCCCAGGCGGCCAGCGACGCCATCCATCTCAACAACGGCGAGCTGGAGGACGCGCGCTGGTTCTCACGGGAAGAGATCGTGAAGGCGGTGCAGAGCGGCGTGATGCGGGTGCCGTCGGATGTCTCGATCTCGTACCGACTTGTTGAGAGCTGGTTTGATGCCGGGGATTCGGGGCGTCTCGAGCATCTCTTGACAAAAAACCTTTCTCTGTAGAGAGAGAAATAGTAAAAGCTTGAAGATCAAATAAGGCTTACCTTAGATGGTTTCCCCAGGAATAAAGATAAATTCGTCAGGTTGATAAAATTTCTCAAGCAGGTCTTGGACATCTGCAATGGTTTGGACATTGCGCCTATCCTGGACGGAAGTCTGGCGGTCTTTGCATACACAGGAAATCGAGAGATGAGTGTAAATGACATAGACCTGTCCTGCCCTGAAGCAGAGTTCCCCAGGGTCATTGAGGCTTTGGAACGAGAGGGAATCCATTATAAACTGAGGGAATGGCACGTGCTTCAAGTGTTGCGGGACGATCTGAAAATCGACTTGGGTTCTGCCGAGTACTGGCTTCAAGATCTGCCCATAGAGTACGAAACTCTGCACATTGATGAGGGTTACAGAATAAAAATGCTCGATCTGGCCAGCCTGAAAGCGTTTTACAAACAGGCGATGGACGATCGCGCCGCCAATCCCGATGAGCGAGTGAAGTATGAAGCACTGAAGAAGAAATACGAATTACTTGATTCCATGGCTCGAATGACCCATTTGGGTTCGCATCGCGGGTGAAAAGATGGATCATCAGCCAGCCATGTACTATGCCCCTTCTGAACACTGGAATCGACGCTTTCGTGAATTCCATCTATCCGGGGCTGACCTGGACTGGGGCGAGCGGTGGACGGGTGCCTTTGTCAAACCCTTGCGTCAGGCCAACGTTCACACCGTTCTCGATCTGGGCTGTGGAACGGGAAATGACGTCTTGCGACTGACTCGGGCAGGCTTTAAGGTAACCGAGGTTGATTATTCAGAAGAAGCCATTTGTCAAGCCCAGTTCAAAGCAAGTCCAGAAGCAAACTTCCTCGTCGCTGACATGGTCCAATCTTTACCATTTCCTGTCTCTAGTTTCGGTGCGGTGATGTCGAACGTGGCGTTGCACATGTTCCCCGATGCGATCACGCGGGCGATTTTTCTCGAGGTACAACGAATTGTCCGCCCTGGAGGTTTGTTTCTCTTCCACGTCAATTCTATGGCAGATCGCCCTCTTCGAGCCAAACGGAAAACACCGGTTCGGGAACTTGAATCTGACTTTATTTTAGAGCAAGATGGTCAAACGATGCACTTTTTTTTCGAAGGAATATCTGCTGGAATTACTGGCCGACTGACACGTAATGAACCTGGATGCAATAACGATCCCCGATCGCGAAACAGGTGAACCGTTCAAACAGGTTTGGCGTGGAATCGCACGGCGCTGAGCAGAGATACCTAATTCTATTGGAGCAGAGAAATGGACGACCGTAGAGCATTGCTCGAGTCCCTCCGCCGCCAATTGGTCGCGGAGAGGGAAAACCTGCTGCTGATCCAGGAGCGCAAGGCCGAGTTTGTGATGGAAACCTCCGTTCCGCTCGACCTGATCAAGGAGGAACGGCGCACGGAGAGACAGATTGAGGAATTGGAGCAGCGCATCAAGGTTGAAGAGGAGGCGCTGGAACAACCTACAGCACCCAGCGGCCCTGTACCCTCCTCCACTCACACCACGAGCATCGACAGCGTGACCGGACCTGTTCACACAGGCGCGGGAGACATCCACATCGAGCATCATCATACGCCATCCACTCCGCCGTCAGAGCCGGATTCGGATTGATAAAACGTTCGTCACCAAAAGGAAACGTGCCGGTTTCGTGACCGATTGTATTATCAACCAAGCCATGTTAGAATAGCAAGTCTCGACGCTGGAGCAACTTGTTTTCAGGAGTGTGATCAATGAGCATCCAAGATTCCAAAGCAGCCAAGACGAAAAACTCTGTCCCCGCGTTCCCTATCGAGGAGGTCGCCAAGTACCCACAACCGGGCACGGCGATCCCCGGCGCGCTGGCGTTCAGCCCTGACGACAAGTGGATCACATACCTGTTCAGCCCCGACGCGAGCCTGACCCGCCAGCTCTATGCGTTCGATCCCGAGACGGGCGAGCACCGCCTGGTGCTCGAGCCTCCAGAGGGCGGAGCCACCGAGGAGAACATCTCGCTGGAGGAGGCGCTGCAGCGCGAACGCCGGCGCCAGCTCGAGGTGGGCGTGACCCAGTATACCTGGGCCAAAAAGGCGAATCGCATCCTGATCCCCTTGCGCGGCGACGTCTACGTGCAGGATGGCCTCAACGCGCCGCTGCGCAAGATCGTGGAAAGTGAGGGGCAACCGGCGCTCGACCCCCAATTCTCCCCTGATGGAGACCGGGTGGCGTACGTCCAGGACGCGGAGCTTTACGTGGTCGCTGCCTCGGGTGGGGAGCCACGCCAGATCACGCGGGGGGCACGGGGTACAGGCAAGACGCACGGCCTGGCAGAGTACGTGGCCCAGGAGGAGATGGGGCGCCGTCACGGTTTCTGGTGGTCGCTCGACAGCCGGTGGATCGCCTTCGCCGAGGTTGATGAGACGCACATCCCCGTCTATCGCATCGTTCACCAGGGAAAGGACGCAGTCGGTGAGGGCGCTCAGGAAGATCACCGCTACCCGTTTGTGGGCGGGGCGAATGCTAAGGTGCGGCTCGGCGTGGTGTCTGTGGAGGGTGGGAAGCCGGTCTGGATGGACCTGGGCGACGATGATGACATTTATCTCGCACGGGTCGAATGGCTGCCCGACGGCAGTTTGAGCGCCCAACTGGAAAACCGCGAGCAGACCGAGCTCAAACTCGTGCGTTTCGACCCGCGTACCGGCCAGCCGGATGTGTTGTTGCACGAGACGAGCGACGTGTGGATCAATCTGCACGACATGTTCAAGCCACTCGAACAATCTCCAGACGGCGGCTTTATCTGGGCCTCGGAGCGTACCGGCTATCGTCACCTCTATCTGTACAACGGCCAGGGCGACCTGATCCGACCGCTAACTGAAGGGGAATGGCTCGTCGATTCCATCGCCGGGGTGGACGAGGAGGGCGAGCAGGTCTACTTTATGGCGACCCGCGATGGCCCGACCGAAAGCCATCTCTACGCCGTCCCGTTCGCTGGCGGGGAGCCGCGTCGGATCACGCACCAACCGGGGATGCACGCCGTCGTCACCGACGCGGCCTTCCGGCGTTTCGTCGACGTTCATCAGGCGCTCGATAAGCCGCCGGGCGTGACGCTCCGCTCCCTCGCCGACGGCTCGACGTTGCACACGATCTACGAGTGCTCCGATCCGCGCGTGGACGAGCTGGCGTTGCAACCGCCCGAACTGGTCACGCTGCAAAGCCGCGATGGAGCCAAGCTGTACGGAGCCATCTACCGGCCGCCGGCGAGTTTTGGAGGGGGGCCCTACCCCACCGTCGTCAGCGTGTATGGCGGGCCGCACGCTCAGCGCGTGTCGAACAGTTGGGAAAGGGTGACGGTGGATCTGCGCGCCCAATATCTGTGTAGCCTGGGGTTCCTGGTTTTCAAGCTGGACAATCGAGGCAGCGCGCGTCGGGGGTTGGAGTTTGAGGGCGCTATCAAGCACAATTTTGGGAACATTGAGGTTCAGGATCAAATTGATGGAGTGAACTGGCTGGTCGCGCAGGGATTGGCGGATCCCGACCGCGTCGGCATCTATGGCTGGAGCTATGGAGGCTACATGTCCGCCATGTGCCTGGCGAAAGCGCCCGATACGTTCAAGGTCGCGGTCGCTGGCGCGCCGGCGACTCATTTCGATGGCTATGACACTCACTACACCGAGCGTTACATGGGCAGGCCGCAATCCAATCCCAGAGGGTATGAAGAGAGCAGCGTGATGCACCACGTCGAGGGCATCACGGGCAAGCTCCTGTTGGTTCACGGTATGATCGACGAAAACGTTCACTTTCGCCACACCGCCCGGCTGATCAACGCGCTCATCAACGCCCGCAAGCCCTACGATCTGTTGCTTTTCCCGGACGAGCGCCACATGCCGCGCAAGCTGGCCGACCGCGTCTATATGGAAGAACGCATCCGCGATTATTTTGTGCAACATCTGTAGGGATCTATTTCCAGGACTTGGATTTTGAACGAAAACATAATTCGCAAGGCCCACGGCGCCGGCGGCCAGATGATGGCCGACCTCATCCGCGACGTATTTGCCGCCCCGCTGGATAACGAGATTCTGCGCCAGATGGCTGATTCCGCCGTCCTCCGATCCTCAATCTCTCGCGCAGAGGGCATTCGACTCGCCATCTCCACCGACTCGTTCGTCGTCCGCCCCCTTTTCTTCCCCGGCGGTGACATCGGCTCCATGGCCGTCCACGGCACCGTCAACGACGTGGCGATGAGCGGCGCGCGTCCGCTCTGGCTCACCGCCGCCTTCATCCTGGAGGAGGGGCTGGAGATGGAGACGCTGGAGCGCGTGGTGCGCTCGATGGCAGAGGCCGCCCGCGAGGCTGGCGTACAGGTCGTGGCGGGCGACACGAAGGTGGTCGAGCGCGGCCACGGCGATGGCGTCTACATCAACACGACCGGCGTGGGGATCGTGCCGCAGGGGATCGAGATCGGCCCCGACCGGGCGCGGCCCAGCGACGTGGTGCTCCTCAGCGGTACCCTCGGCGATCACGGCATCGCCGTCCTCAGCAAACGCGAGGGGCTGGAGTTCGAGACCGAACTGCTCTCCGACAGCGCGTCGCTGAACGGGCTGGTGGAGGCGTTGCTGGCAGCCGCTCCTCACACCCACTGCCTGCGCGACCCCACCCGAGGGGGACTGGCGGCGGCGCTGAACGAACTGGCCGCCACGTCAAACGTGGGGATCGAGATCGAGGAGAAGGCAGTACCCGTGCACCCTGCCGTGGCCGCCGCCTGCGAGATACTCGGCTTCGACCCACTGACCGTCGCCAACGAGGGCAAGCTGATCGCTTTTATCCCGCCCGACGAGGCGGAACCGGCGCTGAAGGCGCTCCAAGCCCACCCCCTGGGACGAGAGGCGGCCCGCATCGGCGTCGTCACCGATGAACATCCGGGGATGGTGCTGGCTCGCACCCCCATCGGCGGGCGGCGCGTGATGGATATGCCCCTGGGAGAATTGCTCCCCCGTATCTGTTAGTTCAATTTGACAGGAAAACCGATTGTAGTATAATCCTCGCAATTCTCAGGAGAGTAAATGACGTGAACGGTATCTATCTGCAACTGCATTGTACCTGTCTGGAGCGAGGGCGTTGACCGCCTAGGCTCTGGACGCACCGTTTCCTCCCAGGCCAACCGAACTAGGCGACAGCGCTCTCGCTGGACTCACGCAAGAGAGCCTCGCCGAAAGCGAAGGTTGGCTTTTTGTGTACCTGGCCTGGGAATATTGGGAGGAAACCATGTTACATTCACACCATACTGAAAATCAAACTCGCGCTGACTATGTCGCACCTCCGTTGTCATCCGAGTTGCCTGTCTTTCACCACCTTCAAACGTCCCCGGTCGTAGACCTGATCGGCAACACTCCCCTCGTCCGGCTGACCCGCGTGACCGACGACCTATCCCCCGACGTCGCCCTATACGTCAAACTGGAGGGGCTGAACCCCGGCGGATCGGTCAAGGACCGCGCGGCCCTCTTCATCGTTCGGGAGGCCCTGCGAACCCGCGATCTGGCCCCCGGCAAGACGCTGCTCGACGCCACCTCCGGCAACACCGGCATCGCCTACGCCATGCTCGGCGCGGCGATAGGCTTCCCGGTTCGGCTGGCGCTGCCCGCCGACGCCAGCCCGGAGCGGGTGCAGATCCTGCATGCCTACGGCGCGCAACTGACCCTCACCGACCCCGCCGCCAAGACCGATGGGGCGCGACAGTTCGCCCACGAGCTGGCCGCCGCCGAGCCAGAACGATACTTTCACGCCGATCAGTATAGCAATCCCGCCAACCCGCTGGCCCACTATGCCACCACCGGCCTCGAGATCTGGCAGCAGACCGAGGGCCGGGTCACTCACTTTGTGGCCGGCCTGGGTACCTGCGGGACGATGATGGGGATCGGCCACTACTTGCGGGGACAAAATCGCGCGGTGCAACTCGTCGGCGTGCAGCCCGACAGTCCCCAGAACGGCATCGGGGGGTTAAAGCACCTGGCGACGGACAAAGTACCGAGCATCTACGATCCCACCCTGGTGGACCAGATCGCCGAGGTCAGCACCGAGGACGCGCAGACGATGGCCAGCCGCCTGGCCCGCCAGGAAGGATTGTTCGTGGGGGTTTCGGCAGGGGCAGCGGTGGTCGCCGCGTTGCGAATAGCGCGGAGGTTGGAGCAGGGCATCGTCGTCGCGCTGCTGCCCGATGGCGGCTTCAAATACGCCAGCGCGCCGTTCTGGGCCGCGTGAACAATCCGTTCCCCCTGGCCGTTGCGCGCCCGTCTTTGACTTTTGCGCGGGGTTGAGCTATACTGGCGCCACCTCTGAACATGGCATAAAAGGAACACGACAATGATCGCTGCCTATCTTCAAAAACTCCGCCTGTTCAACCGAGACGCGCGCCTCTTTCTGATCGCCTCGGGCTTGACCGGGTTCGCCGTGGATGGCATCCGCGCCGTGCTGCTCAACCTCTATCTGCTCCGTCTGGGACATGATACGGTATTCATCGGACAGATCAACGCGGTGGGGTCGCTGGCCATGTCGATCTTTTGCCTGCCCGCCGGCGTGCTCGGCGCGCGCTGGGGCATCCGCCGCATGCTGATCGCCAGTCTGTGTATGATGGCTGCGGGCTACGGGCTGCTGCCTCTGGTCGAGTTCATACCGACGACCTGGCAAACGGGATGGCTGTTTACAACCTATATCCTGGCCAGTTTTGGCATGTCCTGGTATTACGTCAGCGGGATACCTTTCCTGATGGGCGTCACCGGATCCGAGGAGCGCAGTCACGCCTTTTCGATCCAGATCGCGATCTCCTTTCTGGCTGGGTTCGCCGGCAGTCTGATTGGGGGGATGTTACCGGGGATCTTGGCTACGGTACTGAGTATTTCTCCAGAGGATCCAATGTCCTACCGTTACCTGCTGTTCACCGCCGCCCTATTGCTCATTCCTGGTATCGTGGCGCTGCTGGCGACGGGCGAGGCACGTTTCAACCAATCGCAAGAACGTGTGACGGACAAGGCCGGGCGCATCCCCTATGGACCGATCGCGCTCATCATGCTCGTCGTGGCGCTCCGGTTTGCGGGCCGAGGATTGACCACCACCTTCTTTAACGTCTACATGGACATGGAACTCGACGCGCCGGTAACCCTGATCGGCGCACTGTCAGCCGCGGGTCAATTGTTGTCTGTGCCGGTCGCATTGGCTACTCCCCTTTTGGTGGCGCGTTGGGGGAATGGCCTCACGATCGCGCTGGGTTCGTTCGGCATCGCGCTCAGCATCTTGCCGCTGGCGCTCGTCCCCCACTGGAGCGCGGCGGGGCTGGGCTTTATCGGGGTGGCGACGCTGTTTTCGATGACGACCGCGCCCATCCGCGTTTACAGCCAGGAGATTGTAGCGCCCAACTGGTGGTCCACAATATCCGGCGCGCTCAACATGGGGGCCGGGCTGAGCATCTCGGTGATGGCACTGGGCGGCGGCTATGCCATCGCGTCGCTGGGCTACCGCGCGCTCTTTTTGACGGGCGCGAGCTTGACGGCAGTCGGGGCGCTGATCTTTTGGCTCTATGCCCGCGTGCCGCGCGGGGAACTTGCCAGGCAGTCTTTATAGGTTGAAGGAAGGTGGACGGCGGGTACACTGCTCGCTCAATGGGAAACAGGCGCCTGTTGTACGCGCTTTCTCTCTTCTAATCGCATCAAGGCCGGGACAAGAAACGATCCCAGCGCCATCACCGCCATCATGACACCGGTGAGCAGATACCACCGCTGCACGCTCATTGCGTCGGCTACCGGGCCGGCGACCGCCATCCCCAGCGGCGACATCACGTCCATCCCGCTCCGCGCCAGCGCAAAGACGCGCCCCTGTATCTCTGGCGGAACGATCGCCTGCTGCACGGCCTGGAACGAGCCGACAACCATCGAAGCCAGAAGGCTCGTGCAGAACATCGCCCCCACCGCCACCCAGAACGCCGTAGCGGGCAGCAGGCCCACGAACGCCATGCAGCCCCCCATCAGCGAGATACCCAACAAAAAAGTCACGATGCGGCGCTTAAAGCCGCCCCACGCCCCGAGCAATAACCCTCCTGCCAGCAACCCGATCCCAGAGGCCGATTGCATCCAGGCCAATTCGAGCGCGTCCTTGCCAAACTGCCTGGTCACGACGATGGGCACCAGCGAAAAAGCGGGCGCCGCCAAAAAGTGCAGCAGCGAAATGAGCGCGATCAGCATCGCCAGGCCCCGCCAACCCCACACGAACCGGAAGCCCTCGCGCAGATCATCCCACACCGACGAGCGCTTCTCATCCAATGCGCGTGACGGTTGCGGGACGTGGACGAAAATCAGCGGCACAATCGCCAGCAGCGCCGTCCCCACGTCCAGAGCCAGGATCACCGCGAGCGGGATCGTCGCCAGCAGCAAAGCGCCGAGCGGCGGCATGGCGATGCTGGCAATCCCGCGCATTGCCTGGGTCATTCCTGCCACGCGAGAAAGATGTTTCTCCGGCACCATCAGCGTCGTCGAGGCCTGCATCGCGGGCCAATGGAACGCGCTCCCCAGCGCGCGGACGAACATCAACACGTAGACGTGCCACACCTGCGCGACGCCGAGCGCAAAGAGCGCCGCCAGCGCCAGCGTTGCCAGCGCGATCGCGCCGTCGGCGGCCATCATGACGGCGCGCCGGTTCCACCGGTCGACCAGCGCCCCCGCGAACGGCCCCAAAAAGACCGGGGGCAGCAGGCCCACGAGCGACGCGAGGGCCAACGTCGTCGCCGACCCTCCGCTCGTCTTGGTCAGCCACCAGATGAGAGCGAATTGCACCAACTCGCTGCCGAATAATGAGATGGCTTGGCCCGCAAAGATGACAAGAAAGGGCGTCATCGTTGGCGTCTTGGTCGTCGCACGTGTGTCATTTGTCGTCGTCTTCATATTTTTGCTCCATTTCCGTGAGTAGATGCAGCGGATGGGTAGCGGATGAGCGGATGCAACGATTACAGCGTCCAAAACCATCCGCTTACCTGTTCCCATTCGTTGCCCCAGAAAGTTCGATTGTGCCCATTATAAAGGAAAACTCGCTACACCCTAGTGGCGGCGATAACGATTCACTGTGACCTGGGTCACACCTCGACGTGACGCCAATCACACGCCCACGTCGCTCGGCTCAGTGTGATTTCGGGGAAAGCGGTGTTGGCGCTGCGGTATGGGTTGGCGGACCTGGCAGACTTGGACGTGACGTGATGTATCGGCAAACTCCAGCCGGTTGCTTTGTAGTATGTTCAGTAGTACAATAAAAGCACAATGCCCGTGAGTGCAAAGGTGCTTTCGATGCCATCTGGAAAACGATCCCTGATCACTCTGTTCGCCGTTTGCCTGGCAGTCCTCGCCAGTCTGAACGCCCCTTCGACACAAGCGCAGACCCGCACTATTCGGTTTGAGAAAATCGCGGCTGAGGATGGTTTGTCTCAAAACGCGGTGCTGACGATCTGGCAGGACCAGCGGGGATTTATGTGGTTCGGCACCGAAGGCGGCCTCAACAAGTACGACGGCTACCAGTTTACCGTGTACAAGCACGACTCGGAGGATCCCTCGACACTCTCGGACGATTTCGTGTCGGTGATCTATGAGGATCGGAACGGCGACCTCTGGGTGGGAACGAGAAGCGGACTTGACCGGCTGGATCGAGCGACAGGAACGTTTACGCGCTACCAACACGACCCCGACGACCCAAACAGCCTGGGGGGGACGTGGACCGTGGCGATCCACGAGGACAGCGAGGGCGCGCTCTGGGTGGGGACGGAGGACGGCGGGCTGGATCGACTGGATCGGGAGACCGGCGTTTTTGTCCACTATCAGCACGATCCCGATGATCCCACGACGTTGATCGACAATTACGTGCGCGAGATATACGAGGATCGCGACGGAGCATTGTGGATTGGCACAGACAGCGGACTTGATCGGTTGGATCGGGCGACGGGAGCCTTTACTCACTACCAACACGATCCTGACGACCCACACAGCCTGGGCGGCGACAAGGTCTCGGCCATCCTGGAGGATCGTCAGGGCATGCTTTGGATCGGCACGGAGGACGGTGGACTGAGTCAATTCGACCGCACCTCCCAGACCTTTGCTCGCTACCAACACAACGCCGACGACCCGCGCAGCCTGAGCCACGACCGGGTGCGGGCGATCTTTGAGGATAGCACGGACAGGCTGTGGTTCGGGACTCAGAACGGTCTGGATCTGTACGACCGGGAGCAAGATCAATTCGTCCACTACCGGCACAACCCGAACGACCCGCACAGCCTGAGCAGCAACGCGGTCTGGTCGATCTACGAGGATCGGGCTGGCGTGCTCTGGTTCGGCACCTACGGGGGAGGCGTGAGCAAATACAACCGCGCCACCGATCAGTTCGCGCTCTACCAGCACAATCCTGGCCTTTCCAACAGCCTGAGCGACAACATGGTCTGGGCCATTCACGAGGATCGGAGCGGTATGCTCTGGATCGGGACGTTCAACGGAGGGCTGAACCGACTGGATCGCGACTCGGATACCTTCACCGTGTACCGCCACAATCCACAGGATCCCGACAGCTTAAGCAGCGACGACGTGCGCGCCATCCTGGAGGATCGGGAGGGCGTCCTGTGGGTCGGGACGAGCGGAGGGCTGGATCGCTTCGATCCTCAGACCGAGACTTTTACCCACCTCCGGCACGATCCCGACGATCCGACCAGCCTGAGCGAGAACCGGGTGCTGGTGCTTTACGAAGATCGCTCCGGTAATCTGTGGGTCGGGACCCGGAACGGGGGACTGAATCGCTTCGACCGGGACACGGAAACCTTTGTCCGCTACCAGCACGACCCGGACGATCCGTTCAGCCTGAGCGACAATCGCGTGTGGGCACTCTATGGAGATTCCACCGGCGCGCTATGGGTGAGCACGTTGGCAGGACTCAATGTGTTGGATGTGGCTACGGACCGGTTTACCCACCACGCGCACGATCCGGATAACCCGCAAAGCCTGAGCAACGATCAGACCTTCTCGTTGCTTGAACATCCGACGGGCGTGATCTGGATCGGGACGTGGGGCAGCGGGCTGGATCGCTTCGACCGCGACACCCAGACCTTTGCCCACTACACAGAAAAGGACGGCCTGCCCGATAACGTGATATACGGCATCGAGGTAGATTCGGAGGGCCATCTCTGGATGAGCACGAACAAGGGGTTGTCCAAATTCGACCCGCGCACAGAGACCTTTCAGAATTTCGACGTCAGCGCCGGGTTGCAGGACAACGAGTTCAACGTCGGGGCCCATTTCAAGAGCGACAGCGGCGAGATGTTCTTTGGAGGCATCCAGGGATTCAACGCCTTTTATCCAGAGCAGGTCACCGGCAACCTCCACGTTCCCCCCATCGTCGTGACCGCCTTTAGCAAGTTCAACGAGGTGGTGCGCACGGACCTGTCTCCCGACGAGCACATCCCGTTGTCCTACCAGGACGATTTCATCTCGTTCGAGTTTGCGGCGCTCGATTACACCGCTCCCGAAAAGAACCAGTACGCCTACATGCTGGAGGGCCAGGACCCGGATTGGGTCGCCGCCGGGACGCGCCGACACGTGGATTATACCAACCTGAGAGGCGGGGAGTATGTCTTTCGCGTCAAAGGCTCGAACAACGACGGGGTCTGGAACGCGGAAGGGGTCGCGATCCGCGTCACCGTCACGCCGCCGGTCTGGGAGACGTGGTGGTTCAGGGGGATCGTCCTGCTGGTGCTGGCGGGAGGCGTGCTCGGCGGTTACCGGCTGCGAGTCAGGAGTGTCGAGGCGCGCAGCCGCGAGCTTGAGGCCCTGGTCGAACAAAGATCCCGCGATTTAGAGGTCCTCCTCCAGGCCGAGCATCGTCGCGCCGAACAGTTCCGCGTGATCGGTGAGATGGGACGCCACATCACCTCCATCATGGCTGTGGACGATCTGCTGGAACAACTCGTCACGTTGCTCAAGGAGGCTTTCAACTACAGTATCGTCGCCATCGGCCTGATCGAAGGAGACGATCTGGTCTACCGGCCCGGGGCTGCTGCCTTCTGGGACAATGTCCGCCTCGACCACCCTCTGCGCATCCAAGTGGGCCAGGAGGGGATCACCGGCTGGGTGGCCCAGAGCGGCGAGCCGCTGCTGGTGCCCGACGTGAGCCAGGAGCCTCGCTACTACCCCCTGCCCGAGACCAGCGGGTCTCGCTCGGCGTTGGCCGTTCCCTTGAAAGTGAAGGAGGCGACCATCGGCGTGCTGGACGTCGAGAGCGACCGCCTGAACGCCTTTGACAAGAGCGACATGGTGATGCTCCAATCCCTGGCTGACCAGGCGGCCATCGCCATCGAAAACGCCCGGCTTTACGAACACGCCAGGGAGTTGGCGATCATCGAGGAACGCCAGCGGTTGGCCCGCGACCTGCACGACGCCGTCACCCAGACTCTCTTTTCGGCCAGCCTGATCGCCGAGGTGCTGCCCCGTATCTGGGAGCGCAACCCGGACGAGGGCGGGCGGCGGCTGGAGGAAATACGAGAGCTAACCCGGGGCGCGCTGGCCGAAATGCGCACGTTGCTCCTGGAACTGCGCCCGGCGGCCCTGGTCGAGGCGGAGCTGGGCGACCTGCTGCGCCAACTCGCCGAGTCGATCACCGGCCGGGCGCGGGTGCCCGTCACCGTGGAGATAGAGGGCCAACGCTCGTTGCCGGTCGAGGTCAAAGTCGCCCTGTACCGCATCGCCCAGGAGGCGCTGAACAACGTGGCCAAACACTCCGGGGCCAGCCAGGCGACGGTGAGCCTTTTCCGAGGAGCGCAGCAGGTGCAATTATGCGTCAGCGACGACGGGCGCGGCTTTGAACCAAAAAAAATCTCGCCGGAGAGTCTGGGGCTGGGCATCATGCGCGAGCGTACTGAAACCATCGGTGCTACACTGGAGATCGAGAGCCAGGCCGAGCAGGGCACGAAAGTGATGGTGCTCTGGAAGGACGAAGAGTAATATCATTTGGGTGTGTTTCAAATGGGTTGAGTAGCCGCGCTTTCCATAGCGCGCGCTATGGAAACCGCAACTACCTCCAACCGAAATGAAATGTACCCATATCACTTCAACATCTTGGGGTATCGACGCATCAAGCATAATCATTTGGATGTGTTTCAAATGGGCTGAGTAGCCGCGCTTTCCATAGCGCGCGGTATGGAAACCGCGACTACCTCCAAACCAAATGAAATGTACCCATATCATTTCAACATCTTGGGGTATCGACGCATCAAGCATAATCATTTGGGTGTGTTTCAAATGGGTTGAGTAGCCGCGCTTTCCATAGCGCGCGGTATGGAAACCGCGACTACCTCCAACCCAAATGAAATGTACCCATATCATTCAGCCCGAACCCCGTAGCTAGCATCCGCCGGTTGAGTAGACCTTTAGGTCGTATCGAAACCAAGGATGCGAGCGGCTCTATAGGTAACCCGCTTCACTTCGACAGGTTCAGCACAAGGGTTTCGATACAGCCCTCCGCTACGCTTCGGGCTTACTCAACCGGCGCTAAATCTGCTACGCCCCATTTATTTATTGAAAAGGTGCGAAGGATGGTAAATGAGAGAATGAAAAAAAGGAGGGCCTATGAGTGATTTAAATCCCATTCGCGTGATGTTAGTAGATGATCATGCTGTAGTACGTAGCGGGCTGGCAGCCTTTCTATTTGCTTTCGACGACCTGGAACTGGTCGCCGAGGCGGGCGGCGGCAAGGAGGCCGTGCGGTTGTGCGAACAACTCCAGCCCGACGTGGTGCTGATGGATCTGGTGATGCCCGAAATGGACGGGGCCGCAGCCACTCGCGCCATCCGGGAGCGTTGGTCCGACATTCAAATCATCGCCTTGACCAGCTTTAAGGAAAAAGAACTGGTAGCGGGCGTGTTAGAGGCCGGGGCTATCGGCTACTTGCTGAAGAACGTCTCGGCCGACGAGCTGGCCGACGCGATTCGAGCCGCCCACGCTGGAAAACCTACGTTGGCACCAGAGGCAGCCCAGGCGTTGATCCAGGCCGCCAGAGAGCCGCCTGCTCCGGGATTCGATCTGACCGAGCGGGAGCGCGAAGTGTTGGCCTTGATGGTCGAGGGCTTGAGCAATCCCGAGATCGCCGAACGATTGATCGTCAGCCGCTCCACGGTCAAGTTCCACGTCAGCAATGTCCTCTCCAAACTGGGCGCTGCCAGCCGCACCGAGGCAGTCAGCCTGGCCCTGAAGCACAACCTGGTCAAGTGACCAGAGAAAAGATAAGCCGCCTGACCAGTCTCGAAACCCCCCAGGTGCCTGGCGCATCTGGGGGGTTTCTGTGGTATGCTTGTGCCAGAAATTGGGCAAGATCGCCGGAGGTGAAGGGAAATGTTCGAGACAAGACAGAGCGCTTACGAGCAGATGCAGAGCTTTATGAATCGGTTGGTTCTGGCGGGGTTGGCCGTTGCGGCCTTTGCGGTGATACTCGTCTTCCTGTTGGGATGATAAGATGAACGACAAGCGAATGCGCGTTTTGATCGCCGATGACCAGCCTCAAGTTCGCTCCGCCCTGCGGGTGCTGCTGATGCAGGAGCCAGACATCGCCATCGTGGGCGAGGCAAAAGACGTAGAACAGACCCTGGAACAAATCGCCGGGCAGCAACCCGACCTGGTGTTGTTCGATTGGGAGTTGCCGGGACAGAACGGCGACTCGGCACTGGTCGCATTGCGAGCAGTGCAGCCAGGGCTGGCCGTGATCGCCCTCAGCGGGAGGTCAGAAGCGCGCCGGGCGGCGCTGGCCGCTGGCGCCGATGCGTTTGTCAGCAAAGGGGATCCGCCGGAACGATTGCTGGCGGTGGTGGATGAACACAGAACCGATTAAACGATGGAATCCGTAAACCTGGTCGACTGACCAGGAAAAAGACTCTCCACCCGTTCAATCTCAAAACTCCCCGGCTGGCTGGCGCGCCGGGGAGTTTTCTTTGTTACACTGTGAGCATAGATTGAACGAGAGGAGGTTGAGATGAACGTCACAATGATCGTTATCATCCTAGTCGTAGGATTCGCCGCCGAGAACTTTATCCTCAGCCGCGCCCGGCAACGGGCGGAGAACGAGGAAATCGTGATGAGCCGGCTGGCCCGCTACGCGGGCCGAAAGCTATAGGAGATCAGAAATGAGCGAGAGAACCCAACCCAACATCTATTCCCTGATTGCCCCAATGAAACTGCTCTTGGTCGTGGCAGTGGTGGTGTGCCTGCTGTCCGCGCTGGCTAGCTGGGTGATCGAGCAGCCGGTGCAGACCGCCAGCGCGAGTGCGGAGGAACCAGCTCTTCCCAGTCCCGCACTTGATGAAAAGAGGTGCAATGCACTTGGGAAGTGCGTTGCACCTTGTCTTCTTGCGCGAATCGAACGGATTTGGTATCATGCGGCGGTCTGCGCTCTACAAATATCGCCAAGATCGTTTTAAATCGTTGCCAAGGAGCGAACATGGATACCGAATTTGCCTCGCCTGAAACGATCCAAGCCCGCATGGGCAGATCCTGGGAAGAGATCGCCCGCCTGACGGACGACCATACGATGGCCGTCCAGTCCTGGCTGCCGACCCGCACCCCCCAGGCCCAACGCTTCGAAGGCATCGGCGTCACCGCCGGTTGTAGCGGTATTTCGGTCTCGCTCTTGAATCTAGCTCTTGGCAGTCATTACCCTCCCAGGACGAGCGATGCAAAGATCGAGGATGAAATTGAAGCCGTCAAAGCGTTCTTTGCCAACCAGGGCGTGCCCTGGTACTGGTGGATCGGGCCATTCCCTCAACCATCTGATATGGCCCAACGTCTGGAGCGTCACGGCATGATCTTTGACCGTCCCGCGCTCCCGGCGATGGCCGCGCCTCTGCCTGCGCAATTCCCTCCCCTCAACCCCGACGCACAGACCTGGCTGGCGACCAACCAGGCGGATCTGCAAGCGGCCAGCACCATCCGTCGCATCGCCTTTCGCTTCCCCGAAGGCATCGGGCTGGATTATTTCGAGTCAATGCCTGACGATTGGCTACGAGGCGATCCCGCTCGTCTCTACCTGGCCCGCCTGGCCGGTGGCCCCCCCGCAGCGATTGGCGCGCTGATCATGGGCAACGGGATGCCCGGTGTCTATGTGATGGCGACCCTGCCCGAGTGGCGCAATCGCGGGCTGGGCAAGGCGATTCTGGCCCGCATCCTTTCTGACGCGACGGCGGACGGGCACAGTCTGATCGGGCTGACGGCTGGCCTGTTGGGCTATCCGCTTTATCGCCAGTTTGGCTTTGAGCACATCTTTAGCTATTCCATCTACAGTCCGGGCTAACGAGTCCCCAGTCCCTTTGACAACATTGGCTTTTTGTAGTAAAATACTTTATAATGCAAAGTACTTTATAGGAGAAAAGGAATGGATCAACATCAGGCCCTGGACGATCTCAAGGCCATTCGGCAGATTATGGACCGCGCCCGCAGGACATCCGGGGGTGGAGGCGGATGGTTCATGGTCCTGTGGGGCGTCATTCTGCTCATTGGTTTCTCGGGTTCCCAATTCCTGCCGGATGTATACGTCGGAGGGATGTGGGCAGTGTTAAATGTCTCTGGCATGGCCATCAGCGTTTGGCTGGGGATACGAATGGGACGGCGTAGCGGGATCTCTTCGCCCATCTGGCGATCCATCCTGCTCTGGTGGCTGAGTTTGGGCACATTCGATGTGTTGCTGGTCTGGTTATTCCGCCTGGGCGACCGCGACATCGCGTTGCTCGCCATCCTGACCGTCGCCCTGGGGTACGTTCTATTCGGCCTCTTTTCACACTGGATCATCAGCGCCGTCGGCGCACTGATGGCGCTCCTGGCGGTGGGAGCCATGCTTCTGATCCCCGACTATTTTTCCCTCGTCATTGGCGTACTCATCGGAGGGTTACTGATCGGCAGCGGACTGTGGCTGGTGCGCGAAGAAGGATGAGCGATGGATGAGCTAAATCGGCTGATCCACCAGCCGACCCGGTTGCGCATCATGGCCGCGCTGGTCAGCCTGGACGAGGGAGACAAGGCGGACTTTGGTTTTTTGCGCGATCTGCTCGATCTGACGGACGGCAACCTCAGCGCGCATCTGCAACGACTGGAGGAAGCAAACTACGTGGCGGTGGAAAAGACCTTTGAGGGCCGCCGCCCCAAGACCTGGATTGAGGCCACGCCGGAGGGACGGGACGCCTTTGCCGCTCACGTAAACGCGCTGGAATGTCTCATCCACGACTTGTAATCAAAAGGAACAGAACTGTGAATAATAATAAAGCAATTCAAGTACAGGATTTACACAAGAACTTTGGAGACGTCTACGCGGTGCAGGGCGTCAGTTTCGACGTGCAGGCGGGTGAGATTTTCAGCCTGCTGGGGCCGAACGGCGCGGGCAAGACCACGATCATCTCGATGCTCGCTTGCCTGCTGGAGCCGACCCAGGGAGACGCGCTCGTCATGGGCCACTCGATCCTGCGCGAGCAGATGGCGGTCAAGGAGGCCATCGGCGTCGTCCCGCAGGAGATCGCCCTCTACGAGGATCTCTCCGCCCGCGAGAACCTCACCTTCTGGGGCAAGATGTATGGCTTGCGGGGCGGCCCGCTCAAACAGCGGGAGCCGCTTCGCTTCCCTTCTCTATCAGATCGGGTGGACGAGGTGCTGGAGGTCATCGGCCTGGAAGACCGCCAGAAGGGGCGCGTGTCCAAATTCTCCGGCGGGATGAAGCGGCGGTTGAACATCGGCATCGCGCTGCTGCACCGGCCAGAGGTCATCATCATGGACGAGCCGACGGTGGGCATCGATCCCCAGAGCCGCCGCAACATCCTCGATAGCGTCAAGGAGATGAACCGGCAGGGGACGACCGTTCTCTACACCACCCACTACATGGAGGAAGCGCAGGAACTCTCCGATCACATCGCCATCATGGATCATGGCAAGGTCATCGCCTACGGCACACACGACGAACTGGTCAAGATCGTGGGCGAGTTGGATCGGATCGACCTGACGATCAAAGCGGATCCTTCAAATCCGGCCGAATCGGCCCAGGTGATGGAGCAATGGCAGGCGACGGAGGGCGTGTATCAGATCACAGCCAAAGACGGAACGCTAACGCTGCTGGTGGACGACAGCAACATCGTCCTGCCGCGCCTCTTCGAGTCGGCCACGCAGGCAGGCGTGCGCATCACGTCGGTCGAGATCCAGGAACCAAACCTGGAGGCGGTGTTCCTGCATCTCACTGGCCGCGCGTTGCGGGACTAGACGAAAGACGAAGGATCAAATGTCTACCATCCTCCGTCCTTGGTCGTTCGTCCTTCGTCGAAATCAAAGGAGTAACCGATGAAAATCATAGACGTGGCACTCAAAGACATGCTGCGCTCCTTCCGCAACATGTTCTTCTTGATGTTCGGACTGGGCGTACCGTTGCTGATGTCTGGCATCTTTTACTTTGCCTTTGGCGGCCTGGGGGGCGACGGGGACTTTGAGGTGCCCCAGACGCGCGTGCAGATCGTGAACCTCGACGAGCCGGTGGCCGAGTACGGAGATTTTTCTGCCGGGCAGATGCTGGTCGATTTCCTGCGCGCAGAGGAACTGGCAGACCTGATGGCGATCACGGAGGCGCCCGACGCCGCCAGCGCCCGCGCTGCTGTGGACGATCAGGAGGCGGGCGTCGCCCTCATCATCCCGGCGGGATTGAGCGCTTCCGTGTTCGATCCGGCCGGCGAGGCCGCCATCGAGATGTACCAGGATCCCACGCTGACCCTGGGACCGGGCATCGTCAAATCGATCGTCAGCCAGTTCGTGGACACACTGGCCGGTTCCAAGATCGCGGCGAACGTCGCCCACGAGCGGCTGCCCGAGCAGGGCGTGGCGGTAGATGCGGCAATGCTGCAAGAGATCGCCATGCAGTACAGCAATTGGTCCTTCTCGCTGGGCGAGGGAGGGGCTGACGCTTTGCTCGACGTTCGCTCGCCTCTCGGTAAAAAGGACACCGATCAAATGGTGGGCATAGTCGGCCTGATCATGGCGGGGATGATGATCTTTTACGCCTTCTTTACCGGCGCGGCCTCGGCCGGGACGATTTTGCAGGAAGAAGAGAGCGGCACGCTGGCCCGCCTGTTCACCACCCCCACTCCCCAGTCGACGATCCTGGGCGGCAAATTCATCGCCGTGTTTGCCCTCATTGCCGTCCAGTTAGCGGTGCTGATGTCGATCTCGTCCGTGATCTTTGGGACGGATTGGGGCGCTCCTTTGCCCCTGGTGCTGGCGGCGCTGGCGTTGATCATTCTGGCGGCCAGCTTTGGCATATTCATCGTCTCTTTGCTCAAAGATACCCGGCAGAGCGGCATCGTCTACGGCGGCGTGATGACGGCGCTCGGCATGTTGGGCATCAGCTCCGTGTTCACGATGAACGTACCGCACGTCTCCCCAACGGTAGAGACCCTTCCGCTCATCGTGCCGCAGGGATGGGCGATGCGCGCGATGCGGCTGGTGATGGAGGGCGGCGGCGTGAGCGACGTGCTTTTCCCCGTCGGCGTGATGCTGGCCCTCAGTCTCGTCTTTTTCCTGATCGGCGTGTTCATGTTCAAAAAGCGATTTGCATAGGAGGCGCCTCATGCGTGTGATGGATCTGACCCTCAAAGACCTGACGCAACTGGTTCGTGACTGGCAGGCCGCGATGTTTCTGCTGATCATGCCCATCGTTTTTACGCTCTTTTTCGGCTTTATCTTTGGCGGAAGCGGCGGTGAAGAGGACCCACGCCTCCCGGTCGGATTTCTCGATCAGGATGGCGGCAGCGTCCTCAGCGTCCACCTGCTGGACCTGTTGAGCGCGTCGGACGCCATCCGTCCCGTCGTGCTGGAGGACGAATCGCTCGACGAGGCGGAGAAACAGGTGAACGACAACGATCTGGCGGCGGCTGTGCTCGTCCCTGCCGGCTATCACGATAAAGTCCTGGCCGGCGAGGAGACGCCCCTGACCGTCATCGCGGACGCAAACACCGCCGCCGGGTCGACGGCCCGGTATGGCGTCGAGACCGGCGTCGCGCGCCTGCTGGGAGCGGTTCAGGCCGCCCGACTCGCCCAGAGGGGAGCCGCCGACGAAGCGTTCCTGCTGCAAACGCTGGACGACGCCATCGAGGCGTGGCGCGATCCGCCACTCAAAATCGCGGAGAGGCAGTCGACGGCGATCGGCGAGGGCGAGGAAGGGACGATGGAATCGAACCCCTACGCTCAATCCTCGCCGGGGATGATGGTCCAGTTCTCCATCGCGGGCCTGCTCGGCGCGGCGAACATCCTGGTGATCGAGCGCCAGTCGAAGAGCCTCCAGCGGCTGTTGACGACCGCCATCTCTCGCATCGAGATCATCCTGGGGCATTTCCTGGCCATGTTTGTGATGATTTTTGTGCAGCTCCTCCTGCTGATGGGCTTTGGGCAGATCGCGCTCGGCCTGGATTACCTGCGCGAACCTGTGGCCACGCTGCTGGTGATGGTCACAATGTCGCTGTGGACGGCCAGCCTGGGGTTGTTGATCGGCGCCCTGGCCAAGACGGAGGATCAGGTACACGCCTTTGCCCTGATCCCCATGTTCGTCCTCTCCGGCCTGGGCGGGGCGTGGATGCCGCTCGAGTTCACCGGCAAGGCGTTCCAGACCGTCGGCCACCTCCTGCCGACCGCCTGGGCGATGGACGGGATCCAGAACATCATCATGCGCGGGCTGGGGCTAGAGTCGGTGCTGCTCCCGGCGGGCGTCATGCTGGCCTACGCCGTGGTGTTTTTTGGGCTATCGGTGTGGCGGTTCAGGTTTGAGTAGATTCGCCGGGCGCTGAACCGCCCGGCTCAGAGCGCAACCCTCCTTCGGAGGCTGTAGACGAGCCTGCGGAGCAGGGTTATGCTTTGAGCCCGATGGTTTAGCATCAGGCTGAACCGCCCGGCTCAGAGCGCAACCCTCCTTCGGAGGCTGTAGACGAGCCTGCGGAGCAGGGTTATGCTTTGAGCCTGATGGTTTAGCATCAGGCGAATCAAGCAGCGCGAATCGCCAACCCGGACGTCACCCCACTGAACACGTCCGACAGGATCACCTTCTCCGGGCCAAAGATGCGCCCCATCATCTCGATGAAACAAGGAATCTGGGCCGAGCCGCCGGTGCGGACGACGGCGTCGATCTCGTCCACCGTCAAGCCGGAGCGTTCCAGCGTGTCGAGCAGGCAGGCCTCGATGCGGCGCGTAGCGTCGGTGATGAGCGATTCGAACTGGGAGCGGGTGAGCGGCTGCCACACGGAGATGCGCTCCGCGTCATCGGCGAGACGGACGATGGCGAAACGCTCGGTCGAAAGCGCGATCTTGGCCCGCTCTACCTCGTCGAGCAGGCGAATGGCGTGGTTGTTGACCAGCAGCGACTCTAGCGCCTGCACGCGCGCCGGGTGATTGCCCGTGATCTGCGCCAGCCGGAGAAAGTGCAGCGTCTCGGGCCGGTTCAGCTCTGGGATGGTCTGCCAGTTGACCAGCGCGTCGGTGTACCGCCGAGGAAAGGGCGCGTCATCCTCGCCCCAGGTGGAGCCGCGCCCAAAGTGCTCCAAAAGCAATGCCTGGATGATGCGCCGGTCGAACATATCTCCCGCGATGCCCACGCCGCCGGTCGCAAAGACGCGCCGCTTGCCCGGCTCCCCGACGCGCATCACGGTGACGTCGAGCGTGCCGCCGCCAAAGTCAAAAGTGACGACATTCTGCGGCTCGCCCGCCATCAGCTCGTAGTGGAGCGCCGCCGCCACCGGCTCCAGCTCGAAGGCGACGTCCCGGAAACCAGCCAACTCGGCGGCGCGGCGCAGCCGGTTCTCGGCGCGCTGGCTGTCCGCCTCGGCTTTGCTATTGACAAAGGTGACCGGGCGGCCCAGCACGACGCCGTCCACCGTCTCTCCCGTCTCCGCCTCCACCCGCTCCCGAATCTCCCGCAGGTAGAGGGCGAGCAGTTCCTCCAGTTCATAGTAGCGGTCAAAGATCGTCGTCCCCTCGTACTTGCTCGCCAGCTCGCTCTTGAGCGAGCGCAGCAACCGCCCCGGCGTCAGCTCGTCCACCAGCACGTAGACGTCTTTGATAAAGGTGGGCAACTCGGCGAACGTCATCTCGATCTCGCCGACGTATCGGCGCGCCATCTTGCTGGGCCGTCCAGCATTCTGGCTGTAGTAGGTCGCCAGCGCCTCTTGCCCGATAAAGACCTGGTGCTCGCGGGTGATATAGAGCGTCGAGCGCATCACCGTGGGGTCGCGACTGGCGGGGTCGAGGGGAAAGACGTGCACGCGCTGACCGTCGAATACTGCCGCGCCGGAATTTGTGGTGCCAAAGTCTAGGCCGATATGCATATGCTCTCTGATGTGGTCACTGTACTTCGTGTGTACGCGACTTTTTACCAAACCCTGCTCGCACAGCATTCAGAATCCTGTCACCGATGCGGGTGATGACGCGGCGCGGGCGGGAGCTGAACTGAGCGGCTAGGTGGGCTGCGGCTGCTTCCGGCTTGACCTTCCATCCCCACTCCTCCTCCAGCTCAGCGCGATATTCCCAGAGCCAGAGATAGAGGTCCGTCTCCGTCCGACCGGGGAAATCCCGCAGGATGCCCTGGTCCTGGATCGCCTCGGCTACCGGGCAGTAGACCTCGTCGTACCAGTCTACGACGGCCTCTTGGTAAGAAATCTCGCGCTCCTGCTCCAGGCCCATCACATGGCGATGGATCTCAATGTGCTCCTCAAGTATCCGATATTGCCCCGGGACGCTCACGTCCAGACTGGCCTCAGGGCGAAGTGTGTCCAGGTGGGTACGCTCCATAAAATCGGCGTACTCGGCCTGTATAATCAGCTCGTCTGGCTGGCTCTCCGGCAAAAGCGGCACCCTGGCGCGGATCTCGGTCACATACGCCTGAATGTGGGAATGGCCGAGCTGCCGGGCGACCGATACCCGGTGATGGCCGTCCTGTACAAAATATACCTCCCCAACCTGATAGACGCTGATCGGCGGCCATTTCGTCCGATGTGTCTCGACCATCGTCCATCGTCGCTCGTCAATCGCCTGCCTGGGCAAGAAGCTGCGCGTAAAGTCGGAACAACGCCCCACGCTGCCCGCGATAGCGTCCACAGGGATGTCCTGCAACCCGCCTGGCCGGACGTCCTCGATCCCCAGTTGGTCGCGGATGTCGGGATAACACAAGAGGTCGGTCGACTGGCCCGTCAGGCGGGCCAAAAGTTCCTCCAGAGCGGCTTGTTGGCGCGCCTGCTGAAAATCTCGTCTTGCCGACGCATCTGCCGATTTCGATGGAGCATACAAATCACTCACGATACAAGGCTCCCGCTACAGTTCAGGGACGAGCGCGACCGCCACCGCCGGGTCGCGGTCGAACGTGTGAACCTGTGTACCCTTGCCGGACCGCTGCTGCAACGGAATGTCCGCCGTCGGGACGAGGACCAGCTTGCCGGAGTAGGTCAGATAGAGCAGGTGGGCCTCGGACTCGTAGGGAAAGCCGCCCAACACGTCGAAGGCCTGGAGCAGCGTCTTGCCCGCGCCCCCGGGCCGCACTCGCGCCTCGAACTGGCTCGTGTCGCGCCGCGCGGCGTAGCCGGCCGCCGTCACGATCAGCATCTCCATCTCGAAAGGCAGCGAGAGCGCGGCAACGACCGCGTCGTCCGGCTCCAGCTTGAGCGCGACCGTTCCCTGTCCTGGGATGGCCCGGTGCGCGAAGCGAACCCCCTTGCCCCAGCGGGTGAGCGCCAACAGGTCGCCCTGGTCGCCGTTCACAGCGGCCACCGGCACGTCGCGGCGGAACGAACTTTCGATCAACGGGTCGCCTTTCTCCACCCGCCGGTCAAGGTCGATGCGGAGCAGTTGTCGGGCATACCCCCGCCGGGTGACGACGGTCCAAAAGCGCGGCGGCGGCGACACGGCCACGGCTGCTGTCAGACGCTCGTCCTCCGACAATTCTGGGCCCTCGGCGGCGGGCCAGTCGTCGCTCTCCGCCAGCAGGGGCATGTCGGAGGGCGACAGCTTGAGGCCGCGCCCCTGGCTGGTGAACAGCAGCAGCTCATCCTGAGGCTGGGCCAGCAGCAGGAAGCGCAGACTAAACATCGCCTGTTGGTTCAGCGCCGGGCGCTCCTCGTAGGCGAATTGCTGCGCCAGCGAAAGCGGCAGGCGCGCCGCTTGCAGCCGGTCGGAGAGAAAGATCACCGCTGGCTCGGCGGCTACCTCGCTGCTGAGTAGGGTTTGCAGCGTGGCTACCTTGCTCCGCAAATCATCCACCTCGGTGGTATCGGCGGCGGCGGGCACGCGGTGCTGCGACCGGACGAGTTCGTCGCGCAAGCGTTCGTTCTCAGCGTCCAGTTCGGCCAGTCGCTTCGCCAGTTCCTCGATGATGGTCGGGGCTGATTCCGGGTGTTTCTTTGCTTCCAACACCCACCATTTGACGTCGTCTTGACGGATCATTGGTCACCGTTTTCCTTTCAGTCGCATCGTTGAGGAGAGCAATCGGTTGGGAGAACGGAAACAATCATAATATGGCTGGTTGGTTTTGTCAACACTTTGTGTTATACTTATGGCTTCTAAATGAGGAGACAGTGTTGAATATTTCGGAGACAAAGAAGTATGTTCACAGACTTGCGTAAATTTTTATTCGGCAATCCCCTACATACCGCAGAGGAGGTGCACCAACGGCTGAGCAAGGTCAAGGCGCTGGCGATCTTTTCTTCCGACGCTTTGTCGTCAGTCGCGTACGCTACGGAGGAGATTTTGTGGGTGCTGGCGACAGCGGGGATGGCGTGCCTGGGGTTCTCGGTGCCAATCTCGCTCGCCATCTCCGTGCTGGTGATCATTGTTGCCTTCTCGTACTACCAGACGGTCCACGGCTACCCGTCTGGGGGTGGGGCCTACATCGTGGCCTACGAGAATCTGGGCGTCTGGCCTGGTCTCGTCGCCGCCGCGGCTTTGCTGATCGGCTACGTGTTGACTGTGTCCGTCAGCATCGCGGCGGGTGTACACGCGCTCGTTTCTGCGTTTCCGGGGTTGTTTCCATATCGCGTGGAGTTGTGCCTGGCGGCGGTCGTCTTGATCATGTGGGCGAACTTGCGCGGCGTCAAGGAATCGGGCGTCCTTTTCTCCATTCCCACCTACGGCTTTATCCTCATCCTGCTGGCGATGATCGTCGTGGGATTGTTTCGACTGGCGACGGGATCGTTGTCCCCCAGCACAGCTCAGCTCTCGACGGCCCTGGAGGGCGGCGTTCAATCACTATCCATCTTGCTTCTCCTGCGAGCCTTTGCCTCGGGATGCGCCGCGTTGACGGGCATCGAAGCCATCAGCAACGGCGTGCCCGTCTTTGAGGAGCCAGAAGCCAGGAACGCGGGCCAAACCCTGATCGCGATGGCCTTTCTTCTGGGGGCCATGTTCCTGGGCATCACCCTGCTGGCTCATTTCCTGGGCGTCGCTCCTTTGGAAGGGGAGACCGTCGTGTCGCAGATCGGCCGGCAAGTCCTGGGCCAGGGGCCGCTCTACTTTTTCTTGCAAGCGACCACGGCGCTGATCCTCGTGCTGGCTGCGAACACCTCCTTCGCCAGCTTTCCACGCCTCGCGGCCATCCTGGCGCAATCTCGCTACCTGCCCAATCAATTGACCAACCTGGGCGACCGGCTGGTCTTTAACAACGGTATCTTTCTCCTGGCGCTGTCGGCGTCGTTCCTGATAGTCGTCTTTGGCGGCGACACGCACCGGCTCATACCGCTCTATGCCGTGGGGGTTTTTCTCTCGTTTACGCTCTCTCAGGCAGGGATGGTGCGCCACTGGCGCAGGGAGGAGCAGCGCGGCTGGCAGTGGAAGGCGCTCGTGAATGGTCTCGGCGCGGCGGCGACGGGCATCGTCATGCTCGTGCTGCTCGTCGCGAATTTCACCCACGGGGCATGGATCGTCATGCTCCTCATCCCGGCCTGTGTCTGGGTGTTCCACGGCATAAAACACTACTATTCGGACATTGCACGCCAACTGTCGCTGGAAGGGCTGGAGCCGGGAGTCTGGGAGGACGTGGATCCGCTGGAGAGACACAAGATCGTCGTGCCTATCTCGGGCGTGCATAGAGGGTCGCTGGCCGCCCTGCATTTTTCTCGAGTGATGTCGAAAGACGTCACGGCGGTCATCGTGGACGTCGAGCCAGAGCGAACCGCCCGCGTGCGCGAAAAATGGCCAACCTGGGGACACGGTATACCGTTGGTAGTATTGGAATCGCCCTACCGCTCGGCTGTAGAACCGCTTTTCGATTATCTGGACAAAGTAGACCGACGCGATCCTGAACGGGGTCTGGTCGTGGTCGTGCTGCCCGAGTTCGTGCCGCCCAAGTGGTGGCATCACCTGTTCCACAACCAGACGGCGTTGCTTCTCAAGACGATGTGGGTCTATCATAGGGAAAAAACCGGCGAGGGGCGCGTGGTCATCAATGTCCCCTACCATTTGGGCACGCCCGTGTGAAAAAGGCCGGTTGCATTTTGTAGATTTTGTTGTAGACTCTTGTGATGACAATCACTCAATTCACCGACCGATCCCGCGATCCCGAAGCGGCCCGCGCTGTGGCCGAGGCGATCCGCACCCGTTCCACCCGCCCTGTACGGCTGATGGAGTTCTGCGGCGGGCACACCCACGCCATCCTGCGCTTTGGCATCCCCGACGTCCTGCCGCCCACCGTACAGCTCCGCTCTGGACCGGGCTGCCCGGTTTGCGTCACTGCCTCTGTTGATCTCGATTGGACCATCGCGCTGGCGCAGATACCGGAGGTCATCTTGACCACCTTTGGCGATATGATCCGCGTGCCCGGCAGTCGCTCCTCCCTGGCCCAGGCAAAGGCAGAGGGGGCCGATGTACGCGTGGTCTACTCCCCGCTGGACGCACTGCGCATCGCACGCCAAGCTCCCGACCGTCCAGTGGTCTTTTTGGGTGTGGGGTTCGAGACAACCGCACCGATGGTCGGGTCGGCGGTGCTGGCGGCGGCGGAGGAGGGGCTGGAAAACTTTTACGTCTTTAGCACACACAAGCTGACTCCGCCCGCCACCCGCGCCATCCTGAACGCGGGGGAGGTGGCGCTCGACGGCATCATCGGCCCCGGCCACGTGACCACCGTCATCGGCTCCGACGGTTGGCACTTTTTGCCCGATGACTATTCCATCCCCTGCGCCGTCGCCGGGTTCGAGCCGCTGGACATCCTGCGGGCGATCCTGGCGCTGGTCGAGATGGTCGAGGCGGGCCAGCCCGATGTGGCGAACACCTACGCCCGCAGCGTCCAGCCAGAGGGGAACGTCGCCGCACAGCAGGCGATGGAGCGAGTTTTCGAGATCGCCGACGCCGAGTGGCGTGGCTTTGGCACGGTGCCCGCCAGTGGACTGCGACTGCGAGAGACGTATGCCCGTTTCGACGCCGCCCGCGCTTTCTCGATAGAAGTGGAGCCCGCCCGCGAGCCTCCCGGATGTCGCTGTGGGGATATTCTGCGAGGGGTGCTGCTTCCCACCGAGTGCCCTCTATTCGGTGAGGTTTGCACGCCTCAGTCGCCCATTGGTCCTTGTATGGTCAGCGCCGAGGGGGCATGTGCAGCGTATTATCGCTACGCAGCGCGGGATACATGATAGTTGAACAGGGCAAAGTCGCTTTGTGGCCTTTGAAGAAAGTACTGTCGCGTGTGGAAAGCATATAGGGTGTGAGATGGTGTTGAATTTGCAGCCAACCAGTGGCGACGCCCAGATTTGAACTGGGAACCAAGGGCTTATGAGTCCCCTGCTCTACCATTGAGCTACGTCGCCATAAAGAGACGGGCGCGTCCATCAAGCGCCCGCTTAATCAAACCCAGATAGCGGGGCCAGGATTCGAACCTGGGACCTCCGGGTTATGAGCCCGACGAGCTGCCACTGCTCTACCCCGCAACGTGCATGCATTATACAACGACTTTCCCAGTGTGTCAAGGTCACTCGGCCGGCCACTGCGTCGTTCGATATGTAGTGTAAACTCCCGACGGTGAGGCATAAAATAGGTCTCGCGCTCTTTTTGGACTTTGGATAAAAGTTTTTAGCCTACCACCACATATACGTTCTTCGCTTGGCGAACCGGTATATATAGGGGTTTGGCCTTTCTGTTCAGGATTCAAGTCCTAGACAAGCCTTTCTTTACC
>DAOTUB010000232.1:0-3752 GCA_034437455.1 Anaerolineae bacterium
TGGATCAGCGCGCTGGCGCTCGTGGCGCTGTTCGCCATTGGCTTTTTGCTCATCAACCCAGGCGGTCCGCTCCACGAACGGGCTTTGCAGTCGCCGGTGCAGCGAGTGGCCAAAGTGCTCGAGGCCGAAAGCGGCACCGGCATGGTGCGCAACCTGATCTGGCAGGGCGGCCTGGATATGCTCTTGCCCCACGACCCGATCCAATATCCCCCGACGGCGGACAACCCCATGGGACATCCCGATTCTTTCAGCGCCCTCCGCACGCTAGTGGGGTACGGGCCAGAGTCGATGTACGTGGCCTACAACAGCTTTTATCCCCCGCTGCTGGGCCACTATGAATCTCGCACCGCCTCCCCCGATCGTTCGCACAACGAGACGCTCGACTCGCTACTCATCACGGGCGTTTTGGGCTTTGTGGCCTACCTGTGGCTCTTTGGCAGCGTGTTTACCTTCGGCCTGCAGTGGCTGGGATTCTTGCCCTCGGATTGGCGGCGCACCTTGTTCTTTGTCCTGCTGGTCGTGGGGGCGCTTGCTGCTACGGCAATCGTCATCCCCACCGTAGGCCCTCACTTTTTGGGATTGTCTATCCCCGCGGGTATGGTCGGCGGGCTGTTTATCTACCTGATCGTGTACGCCTTTTCCGTCTATTGGGATGCGGCGACTCCTTCGGCGCTCCACCCGCGTTTTGTTGTCTTGACCGGCATCCTATCTGCCATCGTGGCCCATTTCATCGAGATCAACTTTGGCATCTCTATCGCCTCCACACGCACGGTCTTTTGGACGTATGCCGGGTTGCTCGTTCTGGTCGGGATCGGTCTCGTCCGCGAGCGTGAAAAAGAGGCAGGGAGCAGGAAGCAGGAGGGCAGGAAGAAGCGCGAGAGGCGGCAGGAGAGAACGTTGCCCCTGTGGCTCAAACCTACATTGGTTGCGTCGCTCGTCGGCGGCTTTACCCTGGGCACCCTGGCCTTTGATTTTGTCACCAACTCTGAACGTCTCGTTCAACCTCTGAGCATTATCTGGCGGGCGCTCACTATCCTACCGGCGCAGCAGAGCCGCACCTCCTATGGCGCGTTGATGATCTTTGCTTTTACCTGGCTGATGAGCGCCATCGTCTTTATCGCCCGGATAGCCAAAGACGGATCGTTCCGCGAGCGCAAGGACGACTGGCTTTTGGCCTCGCTGCTCTATCTGTTGATCTCGCTGACGGTTGGGTTGGGCTTTGCGTTGGTGCTGGCTGGCCGCCAAGTAGCGTTGGTGCAGATGCAACCTCAGACGATGGCCGACGTACTCGGCGCCGCCGACCACGTCGCCAGCGTCTTGACCTCTTATTATGGGTTTATCGTTTTTGTGCTGATCGCCGGCGGCGCGGCGCTTCTCCTGGGAACCCGGCAGCCGCGTCCGGTTGGGCAACCGGGCGTGATCGCGCTCGTGGTGTTGGCGACGCTGGCCGGCGCCGCCGCCGTGATGACCAACCTCCGTCCCATCCAGGCCGACATCATCTACAAGCAAGCGAACCCGTACGAGGGGAAGAAGCAGTGGTTGGTGGCCATCGAGCACTACAAGCACGCCATCGAGCTGGCCCCCAAGGAGGACTTTTACTATCTCTACCTGGGGCGAGCCTACCTGGAGTACGCCTCGACCCTCGACGAGCCGCAGACGCGGGACGCGGTGCTGCGCGAGACGGAGCGGACGCTGATCCAGGCCCGCGAGATCAACCCGCTCAACACTGACCACAGCGCCAACCTGGCCCGAATGTACCGCCGCTGGGCCGACTTTGCCGGCGACGCCGAGTTGCGCCAGGATCTGCTCCAGCGTTCGTCGGATAATTACGAGATCGCTGTCACGCTCAGCCCGCAGAACGCCATTCTGTGGAACGAGTGGGCCTTGCTCCACCTCACCACGGGCAACTTTGACGCGGCCCAGGAAAAGCTCTCCTACTCGCTGGGGTTCGACCCCGACTTTGACAAGACCTGGACGATCCAGGCGGATCTCTACGCCAACCAAGGCTTGATCACCGGCGCGCTCGAGTCCTATTACAAGGCGCTGGAGATCAGCCCTCGCCAGGTGGATGTCTGGCTCCGCATCGGCGATATTCAGCGCGGCGAGAACCGGCTGGAGGAAGCGGCCGAGGCGTACGAGCAGGCGCTCGAGCTAAGCCCCCGCCGTACCCAGGTGTGGCGCGTTCTAGGTTCTGTGTACGCCCAGTTGAGCCGCCCCACCGAGGCGATCGACGCGCTCCAGCAGGCGTTGGCGGTGGCGCCAGAGGCCTCTGACGCCTGGGACACTCACCGCATGCTGGCCATTCTCTATAACCAGATCGGCCAGATCGACACGGCGATCGACCACGCGCAACAGGCGCTGGAGCTGGCGCCTGAGGACCAGCAACCGGCGGTGCAGCAATTGTTGGCGCAGTTGCAGGCCATCGCCGCGGGAGCGTCGGAAGGGAGCGAGCCATGACCAGCAATTCCCGTTTTGGTGCTTCCCCCCCCTCAATCCCCCCCAACGGGAGGGAAGTTGGACGGTTCTCCCCCCAATGGGGGGAGTTAGAGGGGGGCAGCCGGGTCATATCGGGAATTACTGAGCCATGACCGACTATCTGCTCGTCTTTGCCGGCGCGCTGGTGCTGGCTATCGGCGTCACCCCGCTGGCCCGCCGCTTGGCCTCGCGGGTGGGCGTGATCGACAAGCCAGAAAAGCGCAAGATCCACCGCCGTCCCGTGCCTCGCCTGGGCGGGATGGCGATCTTTGTGGCCGTCGTCGTGGCGGCGCTGCTTTTGGGCCGGCGCTACAACTTTACCCAGTTTGGCAGCATTCTCGTCGGCGCAACCGGCGTCTCGTTTCTGGGTCTGGTGGACGACCGTTGGGGCGTGCGGCCTGTCGTCAAGATCGCCGGCCAGATCCTGGCGGCCCTGCTGCTCTACGCCACGGATATTTACGTCGGTACCTTTCACCATCCGATCCTGAATCTGCTCGCCACCGTGCTCTGGGTGGGGTATATCACGAACGCGATCAATCTGCTCGACAATATGGACGGCCTGGCGGGGGGCGCGGCGGCGATTGCGGCCGCCTTTTTCGCGCTGATGTGCTCCTTCAGCGGGCAATATCTGGTCGGCGCGCTCTCGGTGGCCGTGCTGGGCGCTTGCCTGGGGTTTCTGTTTTACAATCTCAACCCGGCCAGCATCTTTATGGGAGATTCAGGCTCGATGTTTCTCGGCTTTACGTTGGCCGCTGTCGGCATCAAGCTGCAATTTCCCCAAAATGTCAACTTTGTCACCTGGATGGTGCCGGTGTTGGTGATGGGGCTGCCCGTTTTCGACACTGCGCTGGTCATCGTCTCGCGGCTGCGGCGGGGACTGAACCCCCTCAACACGCCGGGCCGCGATCATACCTCGCACCGGCTGGTGGCGGCGGGGATGACTCAGCGCGAGGCGGTGCTGACGCTCTACGTCGTCTCCTTCGTCCTGGGCCTGCTGGCGGTCTTTGTCACCGAGGCGTCGGTCGTGGAGGGCTATGTCGTCGGCGGGCTGGTCGCCCTGGCCGGTCTCTACGGCCTGTGGCGGATGGAGCGGGCGCCTTTTTGGAAGGACAGGGATAGGATGCAGGAGTCGCCCTGAAGGGCGAAAGTGTAGGGCGGTTGCGGATTGGGACAATCCGACGCTAACCGCTACAGGCGCTCGTCATTCCGAATAATCCAGAACACCGCGGCGCTGTTCAGTGAGCAAAAAACTAGACGTATTTGTCATCCTGAGCGCA
>DAOTUB010000233.1:0-6547 GCA_034437455.1 Anaerolineae bacterium
TGACCGCGATGGAATAGTAGAAGCAGTGTACGGCGAATTACACAGCTACGTCGAACGCGGCGGCAAGGAAAAATTGTTCTACTATCCTAGAGGCAGTGACATCGCTGGCCGTGAGCAGGCAATGCGCGAATTCGCCAGTTACTTTGTGAACCAGGTGTTCTACGAGGCGCTACGGGGCGATAAGAGCGCGCTGCGCGGAAAACAATTGAACTTGCTCAAGAGCGCCTGTGAGGTGATCTACCGTGAGGCAGACGACCTCGAATGGGCCGAGCGAAATTCAGACTGAAGCACCGGTTACGTACCTATTACCGTATATTCATAAGGAGAACAAAAATGAAACCGTTGAACAGTGAGTGGTTCCTATCTCATATACCTGGCAAGCCGATGGGGCGGTATGCCCACATCATCTTGCTACGGGTGACCGATTCTTATCCGCTTTTCCAGACAGACGGGGAGTTGAACACGGCTCGTGTGCACGCCGGAGACAGTCACAAAGACTTGATCACGCGACTGACCATCTTCAAGCGCAAACAATCCACGCCGGAAAGATTGACGGGACGCGAGTTGCTACGACGTCACGGTTTTCTGAGTGGTGAAGAGGCGGATGGCAAGAAAGAAGCTGGCGACGATGGTCTGCCCATCTGCGATTACAACGTGAGTTTTTGTACCACATGTCCAGATTGCATATCTTATGGTTTTGCCATAGGCGACAGAGGCTCAGAGAAATCCAAGGTCATCACTGATACGGCCTATTCCCTGACGACCTACGATCACAGCCACGAAGCTTTCACACTCAATGCCCCTTACGAAGATGGTACGATGACGCGGCACGGAGAAGTGACCAGCCGCATCAACGAGCAGGATCACGTCCAACCGCAAGTGATCTTTCCGGCAGTGGTCACGGCCCGTGACCTTACGGAGAACTTGTTTCTCTACGTGCTGAACAATGTACTGCGAACGCGACGGTATGGCGCGCAGACGACACGGACCGGACGGCTACACAATCGCATCGTAGCAGTGGCGTTGACCGACGGCGACATTTTCTCCAACCTTCTTTTCACCCAGCGGCTCTATGATGCGCTGTTGGACGCCGACGTAGTTAAACCGCCCGATCCGCTGGACCTGGACGTGGTTTTCGGGGCTGCTCGGAATCTGGCGCCAGAATTGCTTCGGGAGGATGGCGTGACCGTAGATCAACTGCTCATCGGTGAGGACGTCGACGCGCTGGTGGATGCGGTGCGAGAGGTGAGCGCCGATGATACTGCCACCAAGAAATTGCTTACCGAGGCGTTCGCCGATAGTCGCGCCTATCACGAGGCCTGGATTGCCAAGTCGAAGAAGCGTTAGGAGGTTGCCATGCACCTCTATCTTTGTCGGCTAACCTTCCACGAGAACCTGTTTTACGCTACGCGGGAGATAGGTCGGCTGTACGAGACCGGACGGTATCTACACAATTATGCTCTGACCTATGCGCTAGGGTTTGCCGTTGCACCTTACTTTCACGCGCAACAAGTGCCCCGATACGCAGAAGAACTGGAGCCGTTAAATGAGCGCGGTGTCTATGTCACGCCAGCACGAGGCGTAAATGTACGATATGAATTGAATACTTTCAAGTATGCAAACAATGCCTACCACGTCAAGATGGCTCCAAGCAGTCGCAACACTCCTACTTTTGGGCGGGCGAAAGAAATCGCGGTAGACAGTCAATTCGAGTTTGCTGTATTGAGCCAGGAGCGGTTGAAATTATCTCGCTGGGTACGGATGGGGCTATGGCGAAGCAAGGCATTGGTCGAGTGTTTAGGTGAGGTAGGAGTAGAGAGAGCGTCTCTCTCTGAGCAGGTTGCCAGTCTTCCGCTAAATCCACTGGATGTCGCCGGCAAGTTGGGAATTTACGACCTGATCTCAATGCCACCCTCCAGCCTGGTAGAGAATGCGCGTATCGAAGCAGAATGGTTACGCGCTGAGGTGGGTCAGCGGGTGATTATGTTGCCGGCAGGGATGGCTTACACTTTTTCCAAGCTGTGAGACGGTGGAGCGAGGAGTTGTTTTCATCGCCCGATCTCAAGGAGGATTCTCATGCGCACCGCCACCCCCACCCAAGCTATCGAGATGCTGCTCCGTGCCCTGTACGAAGGCACCGCCTCCGACTATCCCTGGATCGCCCACAACGGCGTCGCCTGGGAGATGGAGGAGTGGGCCTGCGACGAGTCGGTGGACGGGCCGTTGGCCTACCAGCGCGCGTTGCTCACCCTGGCCGACAGTCGGACCCGCGCGCTGACCCGCGAGACCGTCAAAGCTGTACAGGTTGCGGCCCAGCGTGTCCTGGCGTTGCTCGAATCTTGCGAGGAAGAAAAATATGACCGGTGAAGATCATCTTTATTCTATCGTCGTCACCCTCACCCCCACCCGCGAAACAACCATCCGGGCGACGATGGGCCGCCAGGTCCACGCTGCTTTCCTCAAGACGGTGCGTGAGTCGGATGAGGCGCTGGCCGAGGTGCTGCACCTGCCGGACATGCCCATCCGCCCGTTCACTGTCTCTATGCTCCAGGATACGCTGCCAGCGCAGGATGGTCGGTTGCGCCTTTCGCCGGAGGAGACGTATTGGTTGCGCTTTACCGCGCTCTACCAGCCCATCTTTGAGCGGTTTATGGCGCGCTTCTTGCACGGCGCGGGCCGCCCGGTCATCCGCCTGGGCAGCGCGGTGCTGCTGATCAAGGAGATTCTCGCCACGCCAGAGGGTCATCCCTGGGCCGGATACTCCTCGTGGGGCCAACTGGTCAAGGAGGTGGAGCCTCGGCCCGAGATCACCCTGGACTTTTGCTCTCCCACCGCCTTTGGCTTTGGGCAAAAGGAGTGGGGTAAAAAGGTGATGGTGTTGCCGCTGCCAGAGACGGTTTTCGGCAGCCTGGCGCGGTCTTGGAACGCGCTGGCCCCGCCGCCGTTCGGGGTGGACTTGCAGGAATTGCGAGCTTATCTGGAGGAGCACGTGGTCGTCAAGCGCATCCACGATCTGCGCACCCAGATGTTGCGCTTCCGCCGCTCAAAGCAGGTCGGCTTTGTTGGGCGCGTCACCTACGGCTTGATGGGAGAGGATAACGGCGTCCGCGCTCAGCTCAACGCTCTGGCTGATTTCTCCTTTTACGCTGGGGTGGGAATGAAAACGACGATGGGGATGGGACAGTGTCGTCGAATGATCAATGAACAATGACACGATGAACAATGGAATACGCGATGTGCATCACGTCTCACCCGTAACCTGAGTCATGGAAACGTCCGATTTTTTACCCATTTCGATGCTCAACCAACTCGTATACTGCGAACGGCGCTTTTGGCTGATGTACGTCCACGGCGAGATGGTCGTCAACGCGCCGGTGCTGGAGGGCATTCAGCAGCACGAGCGCGCTCACGCCGGCGGCGTCGAGCGGGACGGTGAAACGATCACTCACCGCCGCGTCTACCTGTGGTCCGACGAGTTGCGCATTTCGGGCTTTGCCGACTTGGTGGAGGAACGGCCTGGGTTGAGCTTGTCGAAACCAGGCGAGTTGACGCCCGTGGAGTACAAGCGTGGACGGATGGGACGCTGGCTCAACGATCACGTCCAACTGTGCGCTCAGGCGCTCTGCCTGGAGGAGCGGACCGGGCAGCCGGTGGAGCGAGGGCAGATCTTTTACTGGCGCTCGCGGCGTCGAGTGACGGTCGAGATCAGCCCGGAGCTGCGACAACGCACGAAGGCAGTTGTGGCACGCGCCTTTGAGCTTTTGGAGCAGGGCCGAATGCCGCCGCCCCTCGATCGGCGGGCCAAGTGCCACGACTGTTCGCTGGAATCCATCTGCCTGCCGCGCGAGGTGCTGCTCCTTTCGAGGGAACGAGCCTGATGGCCCAACTTCAAACGTGGGAGGATGGTATGACCACGCTCTATCTGACCGAACCGCGCTCGCTGGTCAAAAAAGATGGCGATACGTTGCTGGTGCGCATTCCAGAAAACGAGGAAAAGGGAACGCCGAAGCGAAAGGTTCGCGTGCCGCTGGTCAAGGTCACTCAAGTCGTCGTCTACGGCGATGTGACGCTGACCAGCCCGGCGATGATGGCGCTCCTGGAGCAGCAGGCTGACGTTTGTTTCTGCTCTTACTACGGCCGTTTCCAGGGACGACTAAGCCCGGCGCTGGGCAAAAATAGTCTGATCCGCCTGGAGCAACATCGCGCGCACAACGATTCTTTCCGTTCCTTTGCCCTGGCGCGGGCCTTTGTCTATGGCAAGCTGGCGAATATGCGCACTCTGTTGCTGCGCGCCAACCGGAAACGAGACGATCCAGACGTCGCGCAGGCAACGGCGGCGATCAAAGGCGTGATGAAACAGGTCGAGGCGTTGACGCCGGACCAAGACGCGCCGCCGCCCGATCCGTCCGATCCTCAGGCGGGTACTATTTACGGCACATTGTTGGGGCTGGAGGGGGCGGGAACGGCTTTTTACTTTGGCGTCTTGGGGCGCTTGTTGAAAGGGGATTGGAGTTTCGAGCGCAGGACAAAGCGCCCGCCGCGCGATCCTGTCAACGCGCTTCTCTCCTTCGGCTACGTGCTACTGATGAACCAGGTCGCCTCGGCGATCAGTATCGTTGGCCTGGACCCTTACGTCGGTTTTCTCCACTCGTCGCAATTTGGCAAGCCGGCGTTGGCGCTTGACGTGATGGAGCCGTTTCGTCCCGTGGTCGTGGATTCCGTCGTGCTGACGCTGCTCAACAATCAGATGTTGACGGAGAAAGATTTCGAGGAGGAGTTGGGAGCCTGGCGGCTGAAGGAGGGCGGCCGGCGCACCTTCCTGACCAAATTCGAGGAGCGGCTGAGCACAGAGATTCGACATCCCGTCTTTGAGTACAAGGTGACTTATCGGCGGAATCTGGAGCTGGAGGTGCGATTGGTATCCAAGTGGTTGACCGGCGAGATTCGCCAGTTCGAGCCTTTCATGGTAAGATAATGGCGACCCGTGGGAAGCCCAAACGCACGCTCTACATCATCGCGTATGATATTTCCAGCGATCGCCGTCGTAATAAGGTACACAAGACGCTATGTGGGTTTGGACAGTGGACACAGTACAGTCTCTTTGAATGTCATCTGACGGCCAAAGAGTTCCTGGCTCTGCGGGACAAACTGGATAAGCATCTGGATTCACAGGAGGATAGTCTGCGTTTCTATCCTCTCTGTGCGATGTGCGTGGAAAAGGTCGAGACCATAGGGTCGGAGAAGCCAAAGGAAGCGCAGGTGTTTATCGTCTGAGCGAGTCTTTTTTTGCCTTACGGCCATGCGAGCGGTGAAGCACCCCGGCTGGACCTGGGAGGCGCTCGCAGTGCGGAACAGATGAGTGTGACAGCCACATAGAGGGAAAGCCAAGCCAATCACCGGCATATATGGGGGATATGGGTTGATGGCGAGAGAAGAGGAGCGGAGCGAAGGAGCAGCGAGCAGGCTCGATATGGCCAGGCGCTCGCAAGTCCAAGTGAAGTGGGGCGAAACTTTTATTTTTAGATTCCTGGAGGGGTCTTTGTGGAGCGTCACACTCAAAATATCCTTCCAGGACGTAGATTGTGGGGCGTGACGCCCAGTGGTGCGAGAACAGTCTGAACGAACAGAATCCCGACCGAGGGATTGAAACTTGTTTCATTCCCTTGGCTGCCTTCTGCATCGCTGCGGTCTGAACGAACAGAATCCCGACCGAGGGATTGAAACCTAATTGCTCCCTTCGCTCTCGCCAGCCGTCGGGTAGTCTGAACGAACAGAATCCCGACCGAGGGATTGAAACCATCCTCAAAGACGCCACGTTGATTGTAATAGCGTGGTCTGAACGAACAGAATCCCGACCGAGGGATTGAAACTGTGACATAGCTTCTGCGATCAGGCTTTCACTATGCTGTCTGAACGAACAGAATCCCGACCGAGGGATTGAAACTTCAGCACCCCGCAAGCGCAGCAATACCAACTCCTCGTCTGAACGAACAGAATCCCGACCGAGGGATTGAAACACCACTGCTCGATATTGCTCCGTCATCGTCGCGAGGTCTGAACGAACAGAATCCCGACCGAGGGATTGAAACTGCCATACTGATGCCACTGTCGTTGCCCCATCAGGAGTCTGAACGAACAGAATCCCGACCGAGGGATTGAAACAACACCGAAGTGGAGGGACCGGACGGGGGTACTCAAGTCTGAACGAACAGAATCCCGACCGAGGGATTGAAACTTGACGATTCATTGATGGTTATTGATGGATCTTCTAGTCTGAACGAACAGAATCCCGACCGAGGGATTGAAACAATAATAGTTCCAGCACTGTCCTTTTGCTTTAGATGAGTCTGAACGAACAGAATCCCGACCGAGGGATTGAAACTCCATTCAACAAATACCCACTTCCCAGGCAATCGTGGTCTGAACGAACAGAATCCCGACCGAGGGATTGAAACCGAACGTCAAGGACGCGCGGCACAAAAGCAATGTCCGGTCTGAACGAACAGAATCCCGACCGAGGGATTGAAACCACCTGGGGGGGTACCTG
>DAOTUB010000234.1:0-8251 GCA_034437455.1 Anaerolineae bacterium
CCCCTTCGCGTGGCCGGTTCGATCACCGATATCACCCAACGCAAGCAGATGGAAGAAGCGCTGCAAAATACCTATGACGAAATGGAAAGGCAAGTCGAGGAACGAACCGCCGAGTTGGAGCGAGAGATCATCGCGCGCGAACGTGCGCAGGCAGAGGGCCAGCGTGCGCAGGCCGAGAGCCAGCGTTTGCAGCAGGAGGTCATCGAGGCGCAAAAGCGGGCCATCCAAGAACTCTCCACGCCCATCATCCCCGTCATGGACGCGCCCGGCGGGGCGGGCGGCATCATCGTCATGCCCTTGATCGGCAGCATCGACACGCTGCGCGCCAGGGACATTATGCGCACGCTCCTGGCGGGGATTCGCGAGCAGCGGGCCAAGGTGGTGATCCTGGACATCACCGGCGTGGCTATCGTAGATAGCGGCGTGGCGAACCACTTGAACAAGACCATCCAGGCGGCGCGGCTCAAGGGGGCCCACACCATCGTCACCGGCATCTCCGACGCGGTGGCGGAAACCATCGTCGACCTGGGGATTGACTGGAGTGAGATCGAGACCCTGTCTGATCTGCAAACAGGGCTGCTGACCGCGCTGGCCATGATGGGGTTGCACATCGAGGCGCAAAAGCGAGCCAGCCTGGTGAGTGAACGCAGGGAAACGCGAAAAGAGCGCACACGGTAGGCAACGAGAAGATGAACAGGACAGGACTTGCTACGTCGCGGAACGCGCACCCCGCTATCGGCTTGCTGATAGATAATATCTGGGATCCGATCGCCTGGGACGTGTGGGCCGGGGCGGATGACGCAGCCAAGGAACAGGGCGCTAACCTCCTCTGCTTTGTCGGCGGGGCGTTGCGCTCGCATCTCGAGTTTTCCGCTCAGGCCAATGTACTCTACACGCTGGTGAGCGCGGAGAACGTGGATGGCCTGGTGATCTGGGGAGGAGGACTGGGCCAGTTCGTCAGCCCTGAAGAGGTAACGAGTTTCTGTGAACAGTATCACCCTCTGCCGATCGTCAACGCGGCGTTGCCGCTAGAGGGCATTCCGAGCGTGTTAGTGGACAATTACCTGGGCATGCACGATGCCATTGAGCATCTCATCGAGGCTCACGGCTATCGTCGTATCGCCTTTGTCCGTGGACCAAAGGGGCATCCGGAGGCGGATGAACGATATCGCGCCTACATAGACGTACTGGCCGAACATGGCCTTTCGGTGGATCCCAAGCTCGTCGCGCCCGGCAACTTTCACCCCGAGTCGGGGGCAAAAGCCGTCAGCTTGCTGCTCGACCAGCGCAAACTGTCGCCGCGGGTCGACTTTGAGGCCATCGCGGCGGTGGATGACGGCGCGGCGATCCGCGCCATCGAGACGTTGCAGGCGCGAGGGATACGGGTGCCCGGCGATGTGGCGGTGATCGGCTTCGACGATACAGAGGAGAGCGGCTACATCACACCTCCCTTGACGACGGCACCATCGCTCGTGTACGAGCAGGCTCGACGGGCGACCGAGCTTGTCTTGGCGCTTCTCGATGGCCAGCAAGCGCCCGAGCGAACGATCTTGCCCACCCAGGTCGTGGTGCGCCAATCGTGCGGCTGTTTGGACCCGACAGTGGCGCAGGTTGCAGTGGGAGCCGTAGACAGAGCGGGCGAGACGCTCGAGAGCGCCCTTGCTGCACGGCGCAAAGATATCGTCTCCGAGATGGCGCGAGCAGTAGAGGCGCTCTCTGTTGAGATCGTCGCTGCAGGAGTGGAGCAACTTTTGGACGCCTTTGTAGTGGATTTAGAAGGGGAATCAGCGGGCATCTTCCTGTCCACGTTAAATGAGGTCCTGCACCAGGCGGTGGGGGAGAACGTAACTGCGTGGCAGGGAGCGCTTTCCGCGCTGCGCCACTATGCGTTGCCCTACCTTGGCGACGATGGGGTCCTGTCTCGCGCTGAGGATCTCTGGCAACAGGCCCGGGTGGTGATCGGGGAAACAGCCGAGCGGGTTCAGGCTTACCAGAGGCTCCAGGCGGAGGAAAAGGCTCGCACGTTGAGCGCCATCAATCAGGCGCTGAGCACGACGTTTGACGTGACGGAACTGATGGAGGTGGCGGCGCAGGAATTTCCCAATCTGGGCATCGAGAGCGTCTATGTCTCATTGTACGACGATCCGGAAGCGCCGACGGAATGGTCGAGGCTGATCCTGGCCTACGACAGAGGAAATCGCGCTGTGCTGGAGGCTGGTGGGCAACGGTTCCCTTCCCGGCAATTGGCGCCGGATGGTTTTTTGCCTCACGATAGACGATACAGTCTGGTCGTCGAGCCTCTCTACTTCCGAGAGGATCAGTTGGGATTTGCCTTGTTCGAAGCAGATCCGCGAGAAGCCGTGATCTATGACACCCTGCGCGGACACATCAGCAGTGCTCTCAAAGGGGCAACGCTTTTACAGGAACGCAAGCGAGCCGAAGCAGCGCTGCAAGAGGCTTATGCGGAAGTGGAGAAGCAGGTTGATGAGCGAACCGCCGAGTTACAGCAAGAGATCGTTAAACGAGAGCGTGCGCAGGCAGAGAGCCAGCGTTTGCAACAAGAGGTCATCGAAGCGCAAAAGCGCGCTATCCAGGAACTCTCCACGCCCATCATCCCCATCACCGATCACATCATCGTCATGCCCCTGATCGGCAGCATTGATTCGCTGCGCGCCAAGGACGTCATGCGCACGCTGCTGGCGGGAATCCGCCGGCACCGCGCCAAGGTGGTCATCCTGGACGTCACCGGAGTGGCCATCGTTGATAGTGGCGTGGCGAATCACCTGAACAAGACGATCCAGGCGGCGCGGCTCAAGGGGGCCCACACCATCGTCACCGGCATCTCTGACGCGGTGACGGAGACCATCGTGGACTTGGGGATCGATTGGAGCGGGATCGAGACGCTCGCCAATCTGCAGATAGGACTGCGGGTCGCGCTGGTCAAGACAGGACGTCGCATCGAGGGGTGAGTTGACTACGAGGGAGATACCCAAAGAATGGATAAAGCACTGAGTAACCACAACGGTCGTCACACGAAACCTCAGAATACCCGTCCTACTATTGGTTTGTTGACCTATGGGATGGGGATGCCGCTGAACGATACGGTATGGTGGGGAGTAGCCGACGCCGCTCAGGAACGAGACGTCAATCTGCTCTGTCTGCCGGGGAAGCCGCTGCGCTCCCCCATCGGATTCGATGCCCAGGCCAACGTGCTTTACGACCTGGTAAGCGCGGAGAATATAGATGGCCTGGTGATCTGGGGAGGGGCCTTGGCCCATCACGTCAGCTCTAAAGAGATCCAAGTTTTCTGCGAACGGTATCGCCCGCTTCCGATAGTTAGCATCTCTCTGCTACTGGAAGGCATTCCCAGCCTGTTGGTGGACGACTATCAGGGCATGCATCATGCAATCGTTCATCTCATCGAGATCCATGGCTACCGGCGCATCGTCTTTGTCCGTGGACCTGAGGGGCTGCCAGAGGCAGAGGCTAGGTATCGTGGCTATGTGGATGCCTTGACTGAACACGACATTGCTCTCGATCCTACCCTTATCGTCCCGGGCGAGTTCACAAAGGATTCAGGAGCAGCGGCGATACCTCTACTGCTTGATGAGCGCACATGTGACTTTGATGCTGTGGCAACGGCTGCCGATCCCATCGCGATTGGTGCGATAGAGGCATTGCAAGCGCGGGGGATATACGTGCCTGGCGACGTAGCCGTGGTAGGTTTCGATGACGCAAAAGAAGCCGAGTTCATCACTCCTCCACTGACCACAGTGCGCCAGCCGATGTACGAGTTGGCGAGACGAGCCACAGAGATGCTGTTCGCATTGATGAGGGGCGAGAGCGTACCTGAGCGGGTGATTTTCCCTGTAGAGTTGGTCGTGCGCCAGTCGTGCGGCTGTTGGACCTCGACGGTGACACTGGCTGCGGCAGGGTCGGTGGCGGGGGAGGACAAGCCCTTTGACGTTGCCTTCACTGCGCGGCGGGAAGCAATTCTCTCCGCGATGGCGCGAGCGATGGGAACCCATTTTGATAGCGCCGCCCTTGACAAGGTGGAACAATTCTTGGACGCTTTCATTGCCGAGTTGGAGAATGGATCGTCAGTCGCCTTTCTGTCTGCATTGGATGAGCTTTTACACCAGGAGGTGGCGGCAGGCGGCGATGTAGAGGCCTGGCAAGGAATGCTCTCTGTGCTGCGCCGTCACACGTTGCCCTGCCTTATCGGCGATAGCGAGAGGCTATCTCGGGCCGAAGATCTCTGGCAACAGGCGCGGGTGATGATCGGGGAAACGGCCCAGCAAGCACGGGTATACCAGGCGCTACAGGCCGAGCGAGAAGCTGAAGAATTACAACAAGTTGGCCAGGCTTTGATTACTACCTTTGACGTGACGGAACTGACAGACATCATGGCCAAAGAGTTACCGCAACTGGGCATCCCCAGTTGTTATCTCTCTTTGTACGAGGGACAAGAGGTGCTTGCGAAAGAGTCCAGTTTGATCCTGGCCTACGACGAGAACGGACGAATCAAACTGGGGGCCGATGAACAGCGTTTTCCCTCTCGCCAACTGGCGCCGGATGGGCTATTGCACCGCGAGCGACATTACACGATGATAGTTGAACCTCTCTATTTCCGCCAAGACCAGATCGGCTTTGCTTTGTTCGAGGTAGGGCCGCGCTCGGGAATCCTGTACGAGACGCTGCGTGCGCAACTCAGCAGCGCAATGAAGGGAGCGCTGCTCTTTCAGGAGCGCAAGCAAGCGGAGGCAGCGCTGCAACGGGCGTATGGAGAGGTGGAAAAGCAGGTCGAGGAGCGGACCGCAGAGTTGAAGCAGGAAATCGCCGAGCGCCAGCGTGCGCAGGCAGAGAGCCAGCGTGCGCAGGAAGAGAGCCAGCGTTTGCAACAAGAAGTCATCGAGGCGCAGAGGCGAGCGATCCAGGAACTCTCCACGCCGGTTATCCCGGTTATGGACGCGCCCGGTGGGGCGGGCGGCATCATCGTCATGCCCTTGATCGGCAGCATTGATACCCTGCGCGCCAGGGACATTATGCGCACGCTGCTGGCGGGCATTCGCGAGCATCGGGCCAAGGTAGTGATCCTGGACATCACCGGCGTGCTTATCGTGGACAGCGGGGTGGCGAACCACCTGAACAAGACGATCCAGGCAGCGCGGCTCAAGGGGGCGCGCACTATCGTCACCGGTATCTCGGACGCGGTGGCAGAGACCATCGTGGATCTGGGGATTGACTGGAGTGGCATTGAGACGCTGTCTGATCTGCAAACAGGGCTGCGGACCGCGCTGTCCGTGATTGGACTGCGTATCGTAGAATAAGTCGAAAGCATATTCTTTCTCGGGGTCCTATGCATGGCAGAGACTAGATCTGACTCGAAGGAGCAAAAGATGGGGGAACTGGAGCAATTGGTCGAAGCGTTAGGCGACCGCGCGGCGGCGGGGGACGATGCCTCACGCCGCCACGATGAGCGACAGATCCAAGAAGCCTTACGCCAGGCCCGCGATGCAGAGCAGACCAGCGACTATCCGGCGGCCATCGCGGCGGCACAGAAGGCCATCGAGTTGGCCCAGGCCGCTCAGGATGTTCGTAGCGAGACAATGGGTCACCTATTGCACGGGCAGGCGCTGCGGTTGCAAGGGGAGAACGAACTCGCCAAGCTGGCGTATGAACAGGCGCTGGACTTGGCCCAGGAGGCAGGGTTGCGTCAGCTAGAGGCAGATAGTCTGCGGAGCATCGGCATGCTCCGCTTCCTTCAAGGGGACTATGTCGGCGCCAGGCCTTATCTGGGGCGTGCGTTGGCTATCAAGCGCCAACTCGGCGATCTCCAGGGTGAAAGCGATCTGCTCAATGACCTGGGCATTGTCTTTCGTCGTCAGGGGGACTATGCCAGGGCCAAAAGTTATCTGGAACAAGCTCTGTCCATCGTCCGCGAGTTTGGCGACCAGAGAAGGGAAAGCCGGGCGTTAGGGAACCTGGGCACTGCATATCTGAACCTGGGCGACTACCCTCAGGCCAAGATACTTTATGAACAGTCTCTGCAATTGGTTCGCGCAGTCGGTCCTCGTTCAGACGAGAGCTTCCGGTGGTATAACCTGGGCCTGCTGTCGCACCTTGTGGGAGACAATGAGACCGCGCAAGAATACTGCCGGCAAGCGCTAGAGATCGCCCAGGATATTGGCGGGCGAGATGTAGAGGGGTACGCGTTAACTGGCTTGGGACACGCCCTCATGGAGTTGGAACAGATAGAGGAGGCGTCCGACGCCTACCGGCGGGCTGTGGAGGTAAGACGAGACATCAATCAATTCCATCTGGCGATGGAATCCCTCGCCGGCCTGGCTCGAGTCCATTTTGCTCAGGGAGCGCTGGCCGAGGCCCAGACCCAGGTTGAGGAGATCCTGACTTATCTCGAAGAGCACACGCTCGACGGTACAGAGGAGCCTGCCCGCGTGTATCTGACGTGCTACCAGATTCTGCTGGCCAATCAGGACCCCCGGGCCGGGGCTATTCTGAACACCGTCCATCACCTTTTGCAAAAGCGTGCTTCCAGGATCAACGATGAAGCCATGCGCCGTTCATTCTTGGAGAATGTGGCCGCTCACCAGCAGGTATTGGCAGAACTGGCAGAGCAACGCACCAGGCCGGTATCTCCCGATGGAGTAGCGACACCGGCAAGCGAGGGGCGTGAGGCGGATGACGAGCGGAAAACCAAGCCCCAACTCGTGGCCGAGTTGGCGACAGCTCGACACCGGATCTCGGAGCTGGAGAGCCTGGCTGCTGCACTCAGGCAGGCGGAACGAGCAGCATGGGAGGGCGAGACGCGCTTCCAATCCATCGCCGAGACGGCAAGCGAAGCAATCGTCATTTTCGATATCTATGAGAACATCTTTTTCTGGAATCGAGCCGCTCAAAACATCTTTGGCTATCGGGCCAAAGAGACCCGCGGACGCCTGCTTGCCTCGATCCTATCTCAGGAATTTCACAGCAAGCTCCAAAGAGAAATCGAGCGCGTGATCGCGACGGAAGAATCGGATCTGCTTGGAGAGACCATTGAGGTGCTTGGGATCAGAAAAGACGGAAGCGAGTTCCCCTTGGAACTCTCCATTGGCGTTTGGGAGACCAAAGAAGAGACCTTTTTCACGGCCATCGGACGGGATGTTACCGAACGCAAGCAAGCAGAGGCAGCGCTGCAACGGGCGTATGCCGAGGTGGAAAAGCAAGTCCAGGAGCGGACTGCCGAACTAGAGCGAGAAACCGCCGCGCGCGAACGCTTACAGCAAGAAGTCATCGAGGCGCAAAGACGGGCTATCCAGGAACTCTCTACGCCCATCATACCGGTCATGGACCGCATCATCATCATGCCCCTGATCGGCAGCATTGATTCGCTCCGCGCCAGGGATATTATGCGTTCTTTGCTGGCAGGGATCCGCGAGTATCGAGCGAACATCGTGATCCTGGATATCACCGGAGTAGCCATTGTGGATACCGGTGTGGCAAATCACCTGAATAAGACGATCCAGGCGGCGCGGCTCAAGGGGGCGCACACGATTGTCACCGGCGTCTCTGATGCGGTGGCGGAAACCATCGTCGACCTGGGGATTGGCTGGGACGAGTTTGAGACGTTGACCGATTTACGGAGCGGGCTGATCGTTGCGCTCAACCGTCTGGGGTTCAAGCTGTCCAAGACAAGCATTGGAGCAAGTGGAAAATGAGCGAGATGGAAAAGACAAAAGAGCAACTCGTGGATGAATTGGCAGAGGCGCATGCGCGAATCGCCGAATTGGAAGCGTCGGAGAGTGAGCGTCAGCGATTTGCGCTGGCTATGCAAGGCTCGAGCGATGGAATATGGGACTGGGATGTTCAAACGAACACGCTCCATTGGTCCCCCCGCTTCAAGAAATTGCTTGGATATGAGGATCACGAACTCGAAGCGGTTTTCGAGACGTTCGAGTCGCACCTGCACCCGGATGACCGAGAGCGCGTAGGAGCAGCGCTGGAGGATCACCTGGAGAATCGAACGCGGTACGACCTGGAAGAGCGACTGCTCACCAAATCGGGCGAGTATCGTTGGTTCCGCGCCCAGGGACAGGCGCTCTGGGACGAGGATGGGCAACCCCTTCGCGTGGCCGGTTCGATCACCGATATCACCCAACGCAAGCAGATGGAAGAAGCGCTGCAAAATACCTATGACGAAATGGAAAGGCAAGTCGAGGAACGAACCGCCGAGTTGGAGCGAGAGATC
>DAOTUB010000235.1:0-28315 GCA_034437455.1 Anaerolineae bacterium
GAAATGGACGCCGGATGGCGGTATGTAACACTCCAAGTAGTATGTTTGCGGCTACCTGGATTGCTTTTCTCTTTTCCATAGTGCTCTTTTACCAGCCAAGTGTGCCAAAACTAGAATCGAACAGTGTCCAGGTACAATCCGGCCCGGATGCGCTGCCTGACCGGTGAGTTCTATCTATATCGTTGCAAGGAGAAAAATCATTGGCATGAGCGTTTCGACCAAAGCCGTGTTGAAGCAAACGGGCGCCCAATTAAAGGAGGCGCCGGATCACCTGAAACGCAACTTTTGGCTGGGCGTGATCAGTGGCGGTGCCTACCACGTATATATGGCGATGCTCAGCACCGAGTTGGTGATGACGTGGTTCTTGAGCGAATTGACCGACTCCAACTTGCTCATCAGCCTGTTGGTTCCCATCGAACTGGGTAGCTGGTGTTTTCTTCAGTTGATCCTCTCCGGCTACGTACAGCGCCAGCCGCGCGCCATGCCGCTCTACTGGGTGATGGCGGTGATACGGGTGGCGTCCACCGGGCTGCTGGCCCTGGCCGCATTCACGATGGACGAACCGAGCGTGCTGTTGCTCGTGACCCTGGCGATGTTCACGGCCAACCACGTAGCGGCGGGCGTGGCAGCGCTGCCGTTCCTGAATATCGTCGCCAAGACGATCCCACCCACCCGGCGAGGGATATACTTTGGCTGGCGACGGTTCGGCGGTGGGTTGCTGGGAATATTCGGGGGCGTACTGGTCAAGGCGATCCTGACCCCAGACTTTATGCCCTTTCCCGATAACTATGCACTGCTCTTTTTCCTGGGTTTTCTGAGTACGATCGTCCTCGTCGGCTCGTTCAGTTTCATTGTGGAACCGGAGGAGGTGGCGGATTCACAACCCGTGGGCCTGGGCGAGCAGTTGCGGCGCGCCATTCGGCTGCCGGCGCGCGATCGCAACTATGGCCGCTACTTGGGCATCCGCGCAGCCATCGCTGTGGCGAACTATGCGCCGCCGTTCTACGCTGTCTACGCGCGACGGGCGCTGGGCGCGCCAGAAGACATGGTGGGGGTCTATCTCATCGGCACGACCCTGACAGGTTTGCTCTTTAACCTGATCTCAGGGCGGATCGGAGATCGGTACGGCAATCGCCTGATGGTGCGTCTATCCGCCTTGACCGCGGCATTGTCGCCGCTTATGGCCCTGCTCATCATCTATCTGCCCGAGATCGGGTTGGACAAAATCCTCATTTTTACGCTCGTGTTTGTGTTCCGAGGTCTGCACGTCACGGTCAGCAGCGTGGGAAGCAACCCTTACGTGATGGAGATAGCTCCCTCCCTCCAACGGGTCCTTTACCTGGGTTTTGCCAACGGCATCGTTGGCCTGGCTCTCTTTGCGTCGCCCTTGGGCGGGGCCATCGTGGATTGGTTGGGCTTTGAGCCGTTGTTTCTCTTCTCGCTGGCTTGCAGCCTGGTTGCCGTGGTCCTTTCGCTCGGTTTGCAGGAACCACGGGAAAAACAAGTACAGATCGTCACATCACACTGAACCATTCAATGCACCGGCGCAACTATTCTCTGAGCATCCTCAACGGCATATTCACCCGCCTGGGCATGAATCTTACCCATCCCAGCCTGGTGCTCTCCGTTTTCGTCCGCGCGTTGGGAGGCTCCAACGCTTTAGTCGGTCTGTTGGCCACGATTCGATTTGCGGGCTGGTACTTGCCCCAGTTTCTGGCGGCCAGTTGGATACAACCGCGACCGCGCAAGGTGCCTGTCGCTGTGGCTCTGGAAATTGTCCGCGTACTCATCTACGGCGTTATGGGCGCCCTGACCTACACCCTGAGCCTCTCCCATCCCCGTCTTTTGCTGCTCATTTTCTTTGTGTTGTTTACGTTCTCCCGCCTGACCACCGGCAGCGGTGCGCTGGCGCGCATGGATGCCATCGGCAAGGTCGTCTCACCCCTTCGACGAGCCTCGTTCTTTGCCACCCGTAACTTTTGGGGTGGAGCGCTTGTCTTTGGGGCGGGTTTTCTGGTGCGCTATCTGCTCGATCCGACTCGCGGCCTGTCGTTCCCGCTCAATTTTACCTTACTCTTTGCCCTCTCCAGTTATTCCTTCGTCGCGGCTACTCTGACCTTTGCTCAGATCAAAGAGACGCCCGATGGCGCCGACCAACCGCATCACTCGCTCAAGGATCAACTGGCGCGCGCGCCTGCCTTGCTGGAACGAAACCCGACCTTTCGACGTTATCTCCTGGTGCGAGTGTTACTGAACATGACGCGCCTGGCCGAGCCTTTCTATCCCATCCTCGCCCTGGACATTCTGGGAGCGCCAGCGTCTATGGTGGGCCTTTACCTTTCGGCGATGACCCTGGCCAGCATCCTATCCAACCTGTTTTGGCAAAGGGTAGAGCGAGCGCGCGGCGTCTACTTCCTGCTGCAAATCTCGAGCCTGCTCACGGCGCTGACGCCTCTGCTGGCCGCGGTGCTGCCCTGGCTCATGCGGTGGGTCGGGTTCACCGTGGAACAGCGCGGGCTGCTTCCGGCCTATCTTTTTACCGGCGTGTTTCTGCTCGCGGGCGGCAGCGAAAGCGGGCGCGCCATTGGATTGATGTCCCTATTGCTGGGCGTCGCCCCCGACGAGGAACGAGCCAGCTACATTGGTCTCGTGAACACCGTGTTGGGCGTCGTCAGCTTTCTTCCCATTCTCGCGGGTGCCATCATCGATTGGATAGGCTTTGAGCCGATCTTTTTCATCGCTGCTGGATTGCTCCTGCTCGGCTACTTGTCCACCCTGGGATGGAAGCCAGCGGACGAGAGCACGTGACAGCGCGAGCGATTTGACGAAACCTGGAATTTGTGCTATCCTCATGACGAACTGGTTACAGATGTTTCTCGATGACGCGAGATGAGATAGCATTTTGATCGGTTGAGTCTGACCGAGGGTTGGGCCCTCTGGAAGACGATGAAAACCCATCGCTTGGATCAACGTTCCTTGTGTGTTGGTCTCATCCCGGTGCTCCTCGCCGTGGATGAGCTTTTGGTTGCACCTCGTTTTTTCCGTCTGTTAAAGCCTGATTGTCGGGCCATTCCCCATACGTTTACGGTTCTAACAATTTCACATCACATAAGGAGGTGAAAGATATGCCTGTAGAAGGTCCATTCATCCTGGTCAATCCTGAACGTTGCCTGGGTTGCCACACCTGTGAGTTGGCCTGCGCCGCAGCGCACACAGAGGCAGGCACCATCATCGGCGCGGTTCTGGCCGGTGAGCGGCTGCATCCTCGCAACAACGTGTTGCAGGTGGAGACCGAGCCTGATGGTCGCATCGTCAAGATATCCACCCAGTGCCGCCAGTGCGAGGACGCGCCCTGTGTGCAGGTCTGCCCCACTGGCGCCACCTACCGCACCGAGACCTACACGGCGGTGGATCAGCGGCTGTGCATCGCGTGCCGACTCTGCATGATGGTCTGTCCCTTTGGAGCGATCCACGTGGCTACCACAGAAGTAGCCGGTCGCGAGAAGAGGGCTGCCTTCAAATGCGACCTGTGCATCGATCGGCCTGATGGCCCGGCCTGCGTGGAAGCCTGTCCCACCAAGGCGCTCAGCCTGCGCTATCCCCGCGAGGTCATGCAGCAATCCACCCAGGCCACGGCCCATCAATTCCTGGAAGCTCTGGAAAGCCAGCAACAACTGGCGAGCAATCCGTAGCATAGAGGAGGTGATTCCCATGACTGAAAAATCGTACAGTGAAAAAGTTTTGAGCAGGAGCATCGACCCTGCTACTCACGAGATGCTGGCCCGGGCCGAGGAACTGGGCCTCGAGACCGCCTGGGATCGTTACGAGGCCATGCTGCCCCAGTGCGGTTTTGGCGAACTGGGGGTTTGTTGTCGTAACTGCAACATGGGCCCCTGTCGCATCAGTCCTTTCGAGGAAGAGGGCCCCAAGGCGGGTGTCTGCGGGGCCACCGCCGACATCATCGTCGCCCGCAACCTGATCCGCATGATCGCCGCCGGCGCCGCCGCCCACTCTGATCACGGGCGAGACATCGCCCACACGCTGCTCTTGACCGCCGAGGGCAAGGGCGGCGGCTACGAGATCAAGGACGAGGCCAAGCTCGGAGCACTGGCGGCAGAGTACGGCATCGAGACGGATGGTCGGAGCAAGGAAGAGATCGCCCTGGATCTGGCGCACGCCGTCTACGCCGAGTTCGGCAAGCAGGAAGGCCCGATTCAGTTCACTCGCCGCGCGCCGGAAAAGCGCGTCGCCCTGTGGCAAAGCCTGGGCATTGACCCGCGCGGCATTGACCGCGAGATCGTCGAGATCATGCACCGCACGCACATCGGCGTGGACAACGACGCGGTCCATCTGATCCTGCATGGACTCCGGACGTCCATCTCCGACGGATGGGGCGGCTCGATGGTCGCCACCGAGATCTCTGACGTGCTCTTTGGCACGCCCACGCCCATCCGCTCGGAGGCGAACCTGGGCGTGCTCAAGACCGACCAGGTGAACATCGTCGCCCACGGTCACGAACCGACGCTTTCGGAGATGATCGTCGCCGCCGCGCAGGACCCCGAGATGATCGCTCTGGCGAAAAAGTACGGGGCCAAGGGCATCAACGTGGTCGGCATGTGCTGCACCGGCAACGAGGTGATCATGCGTCACGGCATCCCCATCGCCGGTAACTTTTTGCAGCAAGAGCTGGCCGTCATCACCGGCGCGGTCGAGGCGATTATCGTGGACGTGCAGTGCATCATGCCCGCGCTGGGCGCGCTGACCGGCTGCTTCCACACCAAGTTCATCTCCACCTCGCCCAAGGCCAAGTTCCCCGGCGCGACCTACATCGAGTTCCACGAGGAGCGCGCTTCCGAAATCGCCAAAGAGATCGTGCGCGCCGCCGTGGAGAACTATCGCTTCCGCAAGGCCGATATGATGCACATCCCCGACCAAAAGATGGAGTGCATGGTCGGCTTTAGCGTCGAGGCCATCGTAGGCGCGTTGGGCGGCACGCTCGATCCGCTGCTGAATGCTGTCAAGAGCGGCGCGATCAAGGGCATCGGCGCGGTGGTTGGCTGCAATAACGTCAAAGTACAGCACGACTATGGCCACGTCAGGTTGCTCGAAGAACTGATCAAGCAGGACGTGTTGGTGGTGACGACCGGCTGCAACGCCATCGCCGCCGCCAAGGCTGGCCTGATGTTGCCGGAGGCGGCCGAGCGGGCCGGCGATGGGCTGAAGAGCGTCTGCCAGGCATTGGGCGTCCCGCCGGTGCTGCACATGGGCTCCTGCGTCGACATCAGCCGCATCCTGGTCGCCTGCGCGGCCATCGCCAACGCGCTGGGGGTGGACATCAGCGACCTGCCCGCGGCTGGCGCAGCCCCCGAATGGATGAGCGAGAAAGCGGTCAGCATTGGCGCTTACGTGGTCTCGTCGGGCGTCTTTACCGTGCTGGGCACCGTGCCCCAGGTGTTGGGCAGCCCGCTCGTGACCGAGGTGCTCACCAAAAGCGCGAACGACGTCGTCGGCGCCGCTTTTGCCGTCGAGCCGGATCCCTTCAAGGCCGCGCAATTGATGGTCAATCACATCGAGGAGAAGCGGGCGGCTTTGGGGATTTAGCGAGCCGACTCAGGTGCGACGCACTTCAAAAGTGCGTCGCACCTACAAAGGAGACGTCCATGCCCCTACGGGGCACCACGAAGGACGAAAATGTAGGGCGGTTTTGCTAACCGCCATAGGGTCGGATAACGTGCAACCTACGGTTGCCTGCCGACCTACAGAGTTATTTTCGGAGGAGTCACCATGAACTCCGTTCACCCAGAAGGACGAAAATGTAGGGCGATTGCGGATTGGAACAATCCGACTAATCGCCAGGGTCGGATAACGTGCAACCTCCGGTTGCCTGCCGACCTACAGAGTTATTTTCGGAGGAGGTGACTATGCCACTCATTCCACAACCAGCGCCGCTCGCGGGGGGCGAGTTGCTGGCCAAGCTGCACGCCATCAACGCCGAACACGGCTACCTTCCTGAGCAAGAGTTGCGCAGCGCAGCCGACGAGTTGGGCGCGCCGTTGAGCCAGCTTTACAGCACGGCCAGTTTCTACACCAGCTTTGGCTTTGAACCTCGCGGTCGCCACACGATCCAGGTCTGCCAGGGGACGGCCTGCTACATCCGGGGCGGCGACAAGATTCTGGAAAAACTCGTGGCCGTCTTGGGCGTAAAGCCGGGTGAGACGACCGACGACCGGCTCTTTACGCTCGAGACGGTCTATTGCGTCGGTTCGTGCAGCATGTCGCCGGTGATCCGGGTGGATGGCGACACGTATGGTCGGCTCAGGGCCGATCGCCTTCCCCGCATTCTCAGGAATTATCGCCCGGCGGAGGAGCAAGAGGGATGAAAGTACGCACTCGCTCTGATCTGGAAAAATTGAGCGCCGCTGGAAGAGCTACCCTCTATCCGTCCCGGCTGAAAATCAGCGTGGGGATGGCGACCTGCGGACTGGCGACGGGAGCTGACGCGGTGTACAACGCGCTGCGCGACGAGGCGACCGCGCGGGGTCTCGACCTCGCGCTCGTCGCCAGCGGCTGCATCGGCTACTGTCAGCAGGAACCGCTCGTGGACGTGCGGACGCCGGACCGGGGGCGCGTCCTCTACGCCCGTGTGACGCCCGACCGCGCCCGCGACTTGATCGCTGCCCTGGCGGAAGGTGAACTACCGACCGAGGGCGCGCTGGCTACCATCGCTCCCACCCCCAACCCCTCCCCCAACTCTGGGAGAGGGGAGGCAGTCTTGCCCGGCATACCACTCCTCGACGAACTGCCCTTTTACGCCAGCCAGCACAAGGTGATCCTGCGTAACAGCGGGTTGATCGACCCGGTGCGTCTGGAGGAGTACGTCGCGCGCGGGGGATACCAGGGGCTGGCCCGCGCTCTGGAGCTAGCGCCCCAGGCCGTGGTGGACGAGGTGACTCGCTCCGGGCTGCGCGGGCGGGGCGGCGGCGGTTTCCCCACCGGGCGCAAGTGGCAGATCTGCCGCGACGCGCCTGGAGAACCCAAATACATCATCTGCAACGGCGATGAGGGCGATCCCGGCGCGTACATGGACCGCACTGTGCTGGAGAGCGATCCGTACAGCATCGTCGAAGGGATGGTCATCGGCGGGTATGCTGTCGGCGCAAACGAGGGCTATATCTACGTGCGCGACGAGTACCCGCTGGCGGTCGAGCGCGTCACCCAGGCCGTCGCCCGAGCCGAGGAAGCGGGACTCTTGGGAGAGGCTCTCTTTGGTTCCGGGTTTGACTTTCGCGTCAGGGTCGTGCGCGGGGCGGGCGCCTTTGTGTGCGGGGAGGAGACCGCCCTCATCGCTTCCATCGAGGGGGGGATGGGCGAACCTCGGCCCAAACCGCCCTACCCGGCAACCAGCGGACTGTGGGGGCAGCCCACCGTCATCAACAATGTCAAAACCTGGGCCTCGGTGTCGGCCATCCTGGCGCGGGGCGCGGATTGGTACGCGGGCATCGGCGTGGAGGGGAACACCGGCACGGTCGTCTTTTCTCTGGTGGGCAAAGTGGCAAACACCGGCCTGGTGGAGGTTCCGCTGGGCCTCACGCTGCGCGAGATGATCCAGAATATCGGCGGCGGCGGTCTGGATGGCAAGGCGGTGAAAGCGGTGCAGACCGGCGGCCCATCCGGCGGTTGCCTGCCCACGCGCCTGTTCCACCTGCCCATTGACTATGAGACGCTGACCGAGGCGGGTTCCATCATGGGCTCCGGCGGCATGGTGGTGATGGACGAGGATACCTGCATGGTGGACGTGGCCCGTTACTTTCTCAAATTCACGATGGACGAGTCGTGCGGCAAGTGTACGCCCTGCCGCGAGGGCACGCGCTACATGCACGACATCCTCACGCGCATCATCGAGGGCGAGGGCGCGCCGGATGATCTGGCGGATCTGGAGCAGGTAGCCACGTGGGTCAAAGGGGCTGCGCTGTGCGGGTTGGGCCAGACGGCTCCGAACCCGGTGCTATCCACACTGCGCTATTTCCGCGACGAGTACGAGGCGCACGTGAGCGAGCGCCGCTGCCCGGCGGGCGTCTGCCGCGCCTTGATCCGGCTCGCTATCCAGCCCGACCTGTGCACCGGCTGTGGTATCTGCAAGCGCGAGTGCCCGGCAGGCGCCATCCGTGGGGAGAAGGAAGAGCCGCACGTCATTGACCCGGACCTGTGCACGCGCTGCCGTCTGTGCCACGACGCCTGCCCCGAAGGGGCCATTGAGATCGTGAGGTGACGCCGATGATCGAGCTGACTGTAAACGGACATCCCATAACTGTGCCGGAGGGAACGGTCCTGCTGGAGGCAGTGCGGGCCGCCGGGGTGGAATTGCCCACGCTCTGCTACCACGAGGGCCTGGCCCCGTATGGCGCGTGTCGCTTGTGCATGGTGATGATCACGGAGCCTTGCCGCGAACTTGTCGCCTCCTGCACCTATTCGGTGGAGGATGGACTCGTGGTAGAGACGGACGCTCCCGAGGCGGTGACCGCCCGTCGGCTGGCGTTCGAGTTTCTGCTGAGCCGCTGCCCGCAGTCCGATGTGATCCGAGAGCTGGCTGCCGGAGAGGGTGTGACATCATCCCGCTTTGGCGCGCCGCCGCCCGAAAAGGCGGATGAACTGTGTATGTTGTGCGGCCTGTGTGTCCGCGTCTGCCGCGAGGCGATAGGGGCAAACGCCATCTCCTTCATCGGGCGGGGGATGGAGCGCCGGGTGGGCGCTCCCTTCGACGTGCAGTCCGATGCCTGCATCGGCTGCGGAGCCTGCGCCGAAATCTGTCCCACCGGCGCGATCCAGATCGAGGATCGAGGCCACGAGCGCATCCTGCACAATTGGAACACCACGGTCGAGTTGCGCCCCTGCCCGGAATGTGGCCGCTTTTTCGCTTCTGAACCGACCGACTTTCTCAGGGAGATGCTGCCCGAGACGGCGGAGGTGTGGGGCGTGTGCCCCGAGTGCCTCCGGCATCGCGCCGCCCGCCAATGGATCGAACAGGCAAGTTTGTAGTAGCGACTTTAGTCGTTACTACGAACCCCATTTGGGCGTATTATTCCGGCGGCGCTGGCAGCCAGATGGTAAAGGTCGCCCCCTTTCCCTCTGTACTCTGAACCGTGATGTCACCACCGTGCCGCTCGACCACGCTGTAACTGACGCTCAGTCCCAGGCCGGTACCTCCCTCCTTGGTCGAGAAGAAAGGCTCAAAGATGCGATCCAGGTGTTCGTGAGGTATCCCGCGACCCGTGTCGGAAAAAGCGACGACCCGGCGTCCGTCCTCGGCCAGGTAGCTCGAGACGCGCAAGTCTCCCCCTTCGGGCATGGCATCCACGGCATTGATCACCAGATTTAAAAAGACCTGACCGAGTTCATCGGAAGCCGCCAGCGTGTCTGGCATGTCAGGCGACAGATCACGCTGGAGCAGAATGTTGCGGTGCTGAAAATATTTGTCGGCCAGCGCCAGCGTCTTTTCTATAACGTCGTTCAGATTCACCAGTTCCATGTTTCGCTGCGGCCGGCGCGCAAAATCGAGGATGCGGTCTGTCAGGTCGATCAACCGCTCGACCTCTTCTTCCGCTGTCTGGAGATACTCCCGCTGTTCCTCAGGCTCCAGAGAAAAGTTGAGCATGATCTGCAGGCTGTTGTGAATGGCCTGGAAGGGATTATTGATCTCGTGGGCCAGAGAGGCTGCCAGCCGACCGGTGGCGGCCAGCTTTTCGCTCTGCACCAGTTGGGCCTGCGATTGTTCCAACAATCTACGCTGCTCTTGCTCCGACTCGTACAAGCGCGCGTTCTCGATGGCCACGGCGGCAGAGCCAGCCAGCGTGCTCAATAGGTTCTGATCGTATTTGTCAAAAATCCCGTTGGCCTTGTTGATCGCTTCGATCACGCCGATGACTTTTCCCTTATGCACCAGCGGCACGGCCAACAGCGAGCGCGTAGTCAGGCCAGTTACGGCGTCGATACCATCATAAAAACGCGCGTCGTTCCGCACATCGTCGACCAACACCTGCTGCCCTCGCTGGATCACCCAACCGGCGATGCCCATCGTAGCCGGCATGCGCGTGCCGACGAGTGTCTCGGTGGCCGGTCCTGCGTCGGCGGTAAAGATCAGTTCGTCGTGCTCGGCATCGTGCAGCAGCACCGAGGCTGCCTCCACGCCCAGCATCTTTCTCACCTCCGTCATCACCAACGTCAGCACTTCATCCAGATCGAGGATTGATGTGATGGCTTGACCGACCTTGTTGAGAACGGCCAGTTCCGCGGCGCGGCGCTGTTCCTCCTCGTACAGCCAGGCGCTCTCGATGGCCACGGCTGCCTGAGCGGCCAGGGTGGAGAGCAGTTGCTCATCCTCTGGAGTGAAGGCATCCACCTCGGTGCTTGCGACGTTCAACACGCCGATCACGCGCTCCTTCACCTTGAGTGGCACGGCCAATTCAGAACGATTGGCGGTTTCCACCATCGTGTACCTCGGGTCCTCCTGCACATCCGGCGCGTAGAGCGATTCTCCGCTGCGCGCCACCGCCGCCGTGATCCCTCGCTCGTCGCTTAGAAGTAGCCGGGGCCTCGTCCCTTGCGCTGCCGGCAGGTACAGCTCATTCCGCTCCTCATCAACCAGCCACAGGTCACAGATTCCAAACTCCAGCGCCCGCCCGGCAATGTCGAGCACCGCTCCGATCACCTGATCCACATCCAGCAAGAGCGTCATCTCGCGGCTCAGATCGTAGACGGCGGCCAGCCTCGTCGCCAGGTGTTGCTTTTCCAACGCCCGCCGGACGGTGGAGCGGATGACCTCGCCCTTGCAGGGTTTGGTGATATAGTCGTAGGCTCCCAGGCGCACCGCTTCGATGGCCGTCTTTAGCGAGGCGTAAGCGGTGAGCACGATGACTTCCATCTCAAGCCCCTGCTCGCGGATGCGTTTGAGCACCTCGATCCCGTTGAGATGCGGCAACAGAATGTCCAGGATCACCACGTTAAACCGCTCTGTCTCGATCTTTTCCAACGCCTGGAAACCGTCATTGGCAGATGTGACTTCGTATCCCAGGGGCGAGAGAGACATGATCAGCAGTTTACATATTTCTGGATCGTCATCTACTACCAGGATTTTGTCTGGGTTGGCCATCTTTCTATTTCCTCGCGGGTGAATGAATAACGAGATTGGTATTTTTCAAGACCTTGAGGTCAGGAGCTTGTCTATATTACACGAGGTTGGCTTCTCTGGCAAGCGCCGAGAGCAGTGTGTGTTTTATGGGGAGGGAGGGCCTTCAATAGGTAGACTGAAGTAGAAGGTGGACCCTGCCTCTGGCTCACTTTCCACCCAGATCTGCCCGCTGTGCAATTCGACCAGCCGGCGGCTGATCGAAAGCCCCAGGCCCAGGCCATCCACCTTCCGCGTGCTGGAATCATCCACCCGGCCAAATTCCTCGAAAATAGTCTCGATATGCTCCGGCGAGATGCCAATGCCGGTATCGGCCACGCTGACGACCATATGGTCATCGTCGCGGAACGCCGACACGGTCACCTGCCCTTGTTCTGTGTATTTGATGGCATTGGTCAGTAAGTTGAGAAGCACTTGTCGCACCCGCGTCTCGTCGGCGCGAACCGGCGGTAGGGCCGGATCGAGCGCCTGTATCAATTTTATCGGCTTGTCCCCGACGAGCGAGGCGGCGCTGGCTATGGCGTCCTCGATCAGCTCTGATAGATCCACGTCGCTCAGTACCAATTCCATCTTACCGGCCCAGATCTGGCTGACATCGAGCACATCCCGGATCAGCGACAGCAGGTGCTTGCCGCTCTTGAGAATGGTCTCCAAATCTTGGCGTTGCGCGTCGGTGATCGGGCCGTCTATCCCTTTCAAAAGCACACCCGAAAAGCCGATGATGGCGTTGAGCGGGGTGTGCAGTTCGTGAGACATGCTGGCAATGAACTGGGATTTCAACCGATCCATCTCTTTCAATTGCTCGGCCGCTTCTTCCAGTTGCCGGCTGTGTTCTTGCAGATCGACCAACAGTTGTTCCCGCTCGTCCTCGGCCTGGGCCAGGGCGGTGATGTCGCGCAATACCGCCACTACGCCCAATTGAACCCCTCCGTTTGCCTCGACCGGCCCCATGCTCATCTGCACGACCTGGCCCGCTATCTCAAACGTCGCCGCGTTGCCATAGGGAGAGGTCTCGGTGAGAGTTCCCATGAGACCTACATTGCCCACGGGGGCCATGCAGCCGATGATCTGTCCAAAGGGGCTGCCGATGACGTTATCCCGCTCCACTCCCAGGATAGCGAGCGCAGCATCGTTGGTCAAGATCACCTGATCGTTGGCATCGGAGACGATGACGCCGTCGGCGATACTTTCCAGGATGGCGCGTAATTGGCCGGCTCCCCGCTCCTGGCGGCGGACCAAGTGGGTCAGGGCGCGGGTCTGTTGGCCGATGTCGACACGCGTCTGGATGTAGCCGGTGGCGATGGCGACCTGATCGGCCAGGATGCGGCACAGTCTCAACTGGCGCGCGTCTGGCGCGACTTCATCGTGACCCAACACCAGCACACCTCGCGCTCCCCGTCCGCCTGAGAGAGATAGAATCAACGCCGCTTTTGGCTTCGCGCCCAGAAAGCGATCCAGCGACTCTATGTGTCGCCGGTTCGATTTGCGCGTCACATTGGCCGTCTGACCTCGCGTGGACGCATCCGCCAGCGCCGGGTTGGATTGGAGTGGAAAGGGAGAAAATGCTTCTGGAATATCCACCTGAGGCCAGCGGGCGATCAGGCGCAGGTGAGTGTGGGGGTTCTCCTCGGCCAAAAAGAGGGCGATCGCCCGGATTTCCAGGACAGGAGACAGCGCCGCTGTCACTGCTTCTAAAAGTCGGGTCAGGTCAGGGGCGGCGAACAGAGAGGTGCTAAGCTCCATCAGACGAGGGGCGTCCTCCGAGACAGGGAGCGTTTTTTCCGGGGAGACGGACGCCGTCGCCTTTGCTTCTTTCTCTAGTTGTTTCGTGTTAGGGGTCGCCTGGAGTGGAGGCTCTTGCCACGAACGCTCCAGTCTGTTGAGCCAGACAATGGCAAGGACGGCTGTGAAAGCCGCCAGAAAAGACGTCCAGGAAGAGGCCAGCCGTAGCGGGATCAGCAATCCAACCACACCGGCCAGGAACGAAATGAGCGCGGTGAGTCGCCAGGCCCGCTTGCGATCTGGGCGGCGCAACAGGTTAAGTACCGCCAACCCTGCCAGCGTCAGCGCGCTGTAAGCCCACGTGATGTTGAATGGGAGCACGGACAAGCCCGCTGCGCTGCGTATGCCCTGCCACAGCGACATGCCGAGCGCCAGAATCATGGCGACCAGGCCGATACCGAACAGTCGATCGGCCCAGCGAATGGATAGCGGCGGCGCGAGAAAGGGCCACGCCAGCAACACCAGGCCGATCAAATCCAGCGCGGCGGCGAGCCAACCGGCGTCAGACCATCCCGGTCCGGGCAGGCCCACGATCAAAAGGAACAGACGCCCGCCCAGCCAGAGCTTGCCGACGAGGGCCAGGTCGGCGAGGTCATTGCCGCGTCTCCGTCGCCACGCGGCCCAGCCCAACCGGACCACTCTGGCCCAGCACAACAGCGCCAGACCCCATCCTATCAAACGGAGCAACCACCCCAGGTTGTGCGGATCGACCGTACCATTGTTCATCGCAAGCCTCGAAAGGGATAGCGCGGACTGCGCACCGCGTCTATCGAAAAAACACGCCCTCCAATTATTTTATCAGACGCCATCTTTGTTTTGGGTTACGATTGCGTTACATCATGAGCTACACAAAGTTCCGGACAGATAGTTGAGCAGTAGGTTGGATTTGCTATCCGACCAGTCGGCGGTTAGCAAAACCGCCCTACATCCGCTGAGAAGATACCCCCCATCACTGTTGAGCAGTAGGTTGGATTTGCTATCCGACCAGTCGGCGGTTAGCAAAACCGCCCTACATCCGCTGAGAAGATACCCCCCATCACTGTTGAGCAGTCACGGGGATAAAGATGTAGTATAGAGTCAGAGCATGGTTCTGACTCAGGTAATCGTCGCTCCAGCCGCCGATGGCATAGATGTTGTTCTCGAACGTGATCACACCCAGCCCGCGCCACTCCCCTACCAACGGCGTTGCAACGTCGCTCCAGGCGTTGGCAGCCGGGTTATAGCGTTCATTAAAGCCCAGATAACTTGTTCGCCCTCCTCCGCCAATCGCGTACAGTTGGCCGTTCAGGGCTGCCAGACCCAAACCGCTTCGCCCTACTGTCAATGGTTTACACGCTTCCCACGTTCCGGTAGCTGGGTTATAGGCGGCGCACGTGGTCAGTTCCCGCTCGCCATTGTACCCACCCACGACGTAGATACGATCTCCCAGAGGAGATGCCGCAGCAAAACCACGTGCCGTATCCATTGGTGCCGCCTCCGCCCAGACGTCTGTCTGGCGGTCGTAGATATACACGGTGTCAACGTACCGTTCTCCATTCCATCCACCGAAAAGATACAGCCGCTCGTCCAGCATCGCGAGCGCGTAGGCGCAGCGAGGTTCTGGCAGGGGGCTGACCTCGCGCCAGGAATCCGCCTGCACGTCGTACACATCAACCATCTGCATCGGCGCGCCTTCCGCGTTACAGCCGCCCGGCACGTGTACCTCCGATCCCATCGCAGCAGCCGAGATATAGGTGACCGGCGTGGGCTTGTCGCTTCTCCGTGTCCACAAGTCATCCTTGGGGGCATAAGCCTCCACAGCGGCTGTGACCCCTTCGGGCGTCTCGCCTCCGATAGCCAGAATCAAGCCCTCGACCGTCACGAGCGCCAAGTTGGCCCGCCGGGTGGGCATCTGAGCCAGCTCACGCCAGGGGGATTCCACATCGTTCGCGGTCCGAGCCGCCGCAGGTCGCGGCTCCAGGGGATCCAGTGGGAAGTCCGCCTCTGCGCCTGCCTGCGGCCTGGCGCGGGGCCACGTCACGACCATGCTGGCCACGACGAGCAGCAAAGCGGCGAGCATTGCGATCCGCTTGGGCCAGGGCAGAGGAGGCTCTGGGGCAACGGTTGGAGCCTCCGCGATCTCGCCGCCCTGGACGGCCACCCAGCCTTCGCGCACGGCGATTATCGTCGCCTCGGTGCGCGACTCGGCTCCCAGTTTGGTGTATACGTTGCGCAGGTGGACCTTGACGGTGTTGGTGCTGATGAACAGTTTATGGGCGATCTCGCGGTTGGTGATGCCCGTCGCCACCAGTTGCAGGATTTCCTTCTCGCGTTCCGTAAGTGATTCGCCGTATTCAGGCATAGCTCTTCCATTCAGGTTCGTAGTGGCGACTTTAGTCGCTGATTGAGCGGTCAAACGACTAAAGTCGCTACTACGGACCAATTGTGAGACTTGTCTTGTCCGTTCTGAGTTTGTCTAGAATCTATCCGGCCAGATGCCGGTCACCGCGGCCTCCACGCATTGCTCAATCGTTCCGTAGCGCACGTGCAACCCCGCGTGAGAGGGGACATACGTAGCCCCCTTGGCCGAGGGAGTTGCCAGGGTGCGAAAGCCAAGTTCCTGCATCGGCGCGACGACCACACACATGTCGGCCACCACCCGTCCGCCGCTGGCCTCGACTGCGGGTACTAACCCTTCCGTCTCGGCTTGCTCGCGTGTCTCTCGTGCCGTCGTGATCCACAACGCTGCTCTCACCCCCCGCCCGGCTAACAGCCGCGCCACCTCTGCTATCTCCTCCAGGCTCGCGTGCGGGCAGCCGAACCAGACCAGGTCGATCTCGCGATCTCCAGTATTGAGCGCGGCATAAGCGGGCCGCAGATCGCCCACGACGAGCATCTCGTGGTCGGGTTCCAGCACGTCCGCCCGGTTGGCCTCGGGCGTGACCCCCGCCACGTGGTACAGCGCCACCGCGCCGCTGGCCGCCATCGCTGCTCCCAGCGCCTTTAACGCGACGGCGGAGCAGGCTTCCTCCAGCCCCTCGAAGTATGGCACGCGGTTGCGCGCCGCCTTCCCGACCAGGTATCCCAACGCCCCGAAATCGGAGAGCGTGCGCACTGTACAGCGCACGAGCACTCGCAGCCCGGCACGACGGTTTTCGCCCAGGTGCAGGCCGTAGGCGGCGGTGCGCCCCGTGATGGCCGCGGCCAGGGCGCTCGGCCCGCCCTCGCGATTGGTGCGCGCTCCCAATACCGAGTTGGCGTAGCTCACCGCCGACGACTCGGCCCAGGCGACGTGCTCGCCCACCTGGGGTTGGTTGCCCACCAGGTAGGGCGTACAGGTACAGGTCGCGCTCGCGCCCAGCCGCCGGTAGGCCTCCACGACCTCCACCTGGCGGCTGGCGAATGATTCCGAGAAACCCAGCTCTCGCCAGGCGCGCAGATCCACCCCCGCCGGATTCAACGTCGTGGGCACGCGCGCTTGCGCGCCCTGGTCGGCCCACTCGCGCAGGAACTCTAGCCCTGCCTCGCCCAGGTTGCGGTAGCTGACCCCCGCCACCTGCACGGAGCCCACGCGCACCAACCGCTGCGCCCCGTAAATCCGGCCCAGCGCGACGACGATCTCCATCGCCTTGCGCACGCCGGGGCCGAGATCGCCGGCGAGCATGGCGCGCTCCTCAGCCGAGAGGCGCAGCGTCTGGAGGGTGGCCGGTGCTTCCATCAAAACTCTGACCTCAATCTCTCAAGTCGCGCCGTCTCGCCGGCACCAGGTTCATCGCGCCGACGGCCTCGGCGACGTCATCGGGCCAGATGAAAATTCGGTCGTAGGGCGCTACCCGATAATATTCCTGAGGCTGGAAAATCTCCATCGTGGTCATGTCCACACAATAGCGCGTGATCCACCTGGATCGCTCGCTTGAGGAGAGCGTCTTGCCCTCTACCAGCTTTTTGGTGATGCCGTGCAGCTTGACGCACATGCGAAATTCGTAGCCGGTCAGCGTCATCGGATCGGCCCACGCGCCCCTTTTCTGATGATAGGCGTCCCGCGCCGATTCCCGCAGCATCACCAGGTCGTCGTATCCGGGGATGCTCGGGTAGATGGGAAAAGAGGCCGCCCAGCCAGCGTCGACCATCAACAGGTTGAACGTGGCCCGCTCCTTGCGAGACATGGAGGCCCTTTCCTGACTGCTGTAGTAAGGGGCTATGTAGGCGAGGAGCCTTCCGTACCGGTCGAAGTGCTCATCCGCGGCCCGCAGGTAGACTCGGCGCTTGCTGCCGCTGGGTCGGGTCAACTTTTCTTCCAACAGCTCCTCGTACTTGGCCGTCGCACGTTCGCCCTGCTCCTCCTGCAACGTGCCCGCCGTTCCCGTTGCCAGCTTGGGGTACAACAGGTATTCCGCCAGGTCGCTGTTGATCGGCGCTTTGCCCTCCTTGATCCATTCGGCTAACTGGGCCAGGTTTTCGTCTTGCTTGGAGGGCTTTCGATTGCCCGGATAGTGTACCTCAGGAGTGTCAATGCTCAACATGCGGATCGACATGGAGACGTAGGTGGTATCCCCGTCCGTGACTCTCAGGTACTTTTTCGTGCCCAACGAGTCGAGCTCGAACCCGCTGGGGTCCCAGAAAATTCTTACTTGTGCCATATAATGCCTCCTTTTCGCTGTCTATGACATCTCACACCGACACGCCTCGTGCAGCGTCAGAATCTCCTCTACCACGATCTCCCGATTGCGCAGGTGCAAACGCCGATTCTGGTTGCTGACCGAAAAGAGATAATGGTCGCCCAGCACGACGCGCACCTGGCCGCTGGTAAAGCCCAGTTCCTCCAAAAGCTCCAGCATCGGCTTGACCCCCACCAGCCGGTCCTTGTGGCCCAGCACGACGTTGAAATGATCCCAGCGATGGGGCTTAACCGGCGAAGGGATGGCCCCCATCGCGAACAAGGTTTGCGCTACCACGCCCTTGGGAACGGTGTTGAACATCCGCACGTGCTCGGCCTTGACCGTGCGGCTGGCCGCGCCGATGAGTACCTCGACGATGGAAGGCGCCAGCCGGGTCTTGAGCCACCCCAATGTGTCGGTCGTCGAACCGAGCCAGATGCCCAGGCCGAGCGTTTTGTAGAACCCCTTGCGCAGCGCGTCGTTGATCAAAAGCGCGGGAGCAATCGCCAGGCGGGCTACCTCGTGCTCGCGCCAGCGGGACTCGTCCAGGTAAAAGAGCGACGCGCCGCTCATCGAGTGGCCGACGAGAGTGATGACGCGCCAGCGCCGCGTCGCCCGTTTGCTCGATCGCAGTCTCAACAACTCGATCCAGTGCTCGACGGCGGCCATGTTCGCCGAGGGGTCGCAGGCTTCGAGAGCGGGCAACTCGGCGGCGAAAGGCGATTTGCCAAAACCGTTCACGTCGGGGGCCAGCGCGACCAGGCGGGGATTGGTCGCGCACACCAGTGCTGGAATTTGTTCCCAGATGGCATGGCTGCCATCCCAGCCGTGCAGAAAGATCACAAATCCTTGCGCTCGGCCCATCGCCTCAGCGTGGCGCCGCCGCCCGACCGCTGCCCTGGGCCAGTACACGCGCCACGCGAAATCCGCCAGGCCAGTTTGCTTGAGAAAATGGGCCACGCGCCGGCGGCCAATCAGGCCAGCTTGCGCGAGGTCGTTGAGGAGGTAGCTGGCGCTGACGACCCCCTCCGTCGTCTCTTTCCGGGTCGTTCTGTGCCCCTTGACCCAATCCCACTTACCCATCGGGTCAATCTCCCGCCGCCTTGGGCGCCGCCTCGTGCGCCGCCTCGAGGCCGAGTTTGTAGACCTGCTCGCGGTCCCATCCGGCGAGAGCGGCGATGCGCCGCGCGGCGTCCGGACGGCGCACGTCCTGCGCCAGCAATTCGTCCAGCGCGGCTCGCACCTGTTCCTCATTCCACCGCTCGCGTTCCTCCGGCGCTCCCCCGACGACGAGTGTGAACTCGCCGCGCGGCTCCACCTGGTCAAAGTGCGCGCGCGCCCCGGAGACGCTCCCCCGCCACACCTCCTCGTGCAGCTTGGTCAGCTCGCGGCAGACGGCCAGCGGACGGTCGCCCAGTACGGTCTCGAGGTCGGCCAGGCTCTCGCGCAGCCGGTGCGGGGTCTCAAAGGCGATCAGCGTGCGTCGCTCCCTCGCCACCTCGTCCAGCAATAGACGACGCTTGTTTCGGTGTCGCGGAAGATACCCCAGAAAGAGAAAGCTATCGGTGGGCAGCCCGGAGATGATCAGCGCCGTCACTGGAGCCGAAGGGCCCGGTATGGGCACGACCGGGTAGCCGCGTTCGATGGCCGCGCGGATGAGTTCGTAGCCAGGGTCCGCCAGTCCCGGCATCCCGGCCTCCGAGATCAAGGCCACGTCGCCTGCATCCAGCGCGTTTAGCACCGTCTTCAGTTTCGTCAGCTTGTTGCCCTCAAAGTAGCTGGTGGTGGCTGTCTCGATCTCGTAGCGTTGGAAGAGGATGCGAGCGCGACGGGTATCCTCCGCAGCGATGAGCGTGGCTTCCTTGAGAACACGCAGGGCGCGGAGGGTGATGTCCTCCAAGTTGCCAAGCGGGGTGCCAACCACATAGAGGGTGCCCATCTATGGGAGCGCCTGACGAGATATGCCGCTGAGCAATCCCTCGCGTCCCTCAAAGACGTCCGAGACGGTCAGACCGCCCGGGCCGATCTCGTAGCGACGGATCTCTTTGGCGTGATTGGAGCCGCGCATCTTGAGCACCACGATGGCGCGCTGCATGGCGCTCTCGATCTCCACATAATGCAACAAAATGATGGCGTCCACGAGGAACGAGAGGCCGCCTTTGAACGCCTGCCGATAGCTGCGCCGCCCCTCCTCGCCCAGCAGCATCGCCGTGATCCCCTCTCGCCGCAGGCCGTTCGTCACAGAGGTATACACGCGCCGCAGTTCATGCGTGTCGCTGGTGAGACGGCCAAAATGCGAGACGCTATCTAGTACCAGGCGCTTGATGTTCGCTTCGAGGATCAAGCGATTGAGATAACTGTCTGGGGGCTTTAGGCTGGCCAAAAAGACCTCGGGAGAGGTGAACATCAGGTGCAGTTTTCCATCGGCCTCCAGTTCCCCGATATTCCACTCCAGCGACTCGGCGTCGCGGTAGAGGGAGCTGGGGAATTCCTCGAAGGAGATAAAAAGCCCCGGCTCGTTCCGCTCCGCTGCGCCGTGGATGAGGAACTGAAGCGCCAACGAGGTCTTGCCCGTACCCGGCGCGCCCCGCACCAACACCATCGAGCCGGGCAAGAAGCCTCCATCCAACATCGCGTCAAGACCTTCGACGCTCGTGGGCACACGTTTATCGGTCACGTTCCACCTCTCGTTGCTAGGGTCGGTTGCGCGGATCCGACCTACGGCCAGTCCTCCCAATTCTTTGTGCAAGTCACGTATCCCAGCGAGCCGCTGGCATAGCCGCCCAGTTCGACGGTGATCACATCAGAAACTACTTGGCACTCGTCTGTCAGGAGCCTGCACAATTGCACGCGGATCGTCATAGCCTGGTACGCGCTGGGATTGTACGGCTGTTCCCAGGCTGCTTCGCTGCCATAGATCGCGTTGATGCGCGAGTTTTCTCCCGCGCGGACGGCCGGCACGGAGATAGGCCCTTCCAGCTTGACGAAATAACCGGGCAGAGGATTGCCGTCCAGGTCTTGGATATGACCCGCGACCCCACTCCAATCCTCATATTCTGGCCGGAGCAACTCGACCTCGCAAGTAAAAGGCCAGGGAGACTGCGTGGCCCGGGGTGTGGCGGTATCTGTGGGCGTGGGCGTGTGAGTGGGAGGGAAGGTAGGGACGGGCGTGAACGTCGCTGTGGGTCTGGGCGTGTTCGTGGGAGGAAGCTCGGTCGGAGTGGATGTGGGCGTCCAGGTAGGGACGCCTGGCGTGGGGGTCTCTGTGGACGTCGGCAAAGCAGCCACGGTTGCGGGAACGGGGGGTGGAAAGAAACTCAAAACGTTGAGGGCGACGAGGCAGTAAAAGCCTACCAAACACACCGTGGCTATAAGTATGATGACAGTCAGTATATTAAAAAGCCTGGTTCTCTGATTGTTACCCATCGCTTGCTCTCCTTCCTCGCGGCAATCTTTCGTCAGACTTTAGACAAGTGCTCAGGGAGTCGTCGATTCGATGAATCGCTCCACCTCGGCCTGGGCCCATAACTCTTTGGTCCAATTTTGTACTGCCTGTTCCCGCAGACGACGCAGATTGTCTGGGCTGACGGAACGAGCCGGGTCGCGCTCGACGACCTGCACGATGTGATAGCCCAGCGCGCTGGTCACCACCTCGCTAAACTGGCCTGGCTGAAGGGCAAAAGCCGCCGCCTCCACCTCGGGGGCGATCAGGATCCCCTGTGGAAAAAAGCCCAGGTCGCCGCCGCTGTCGCGGGTGCTGACATCCTGAGAATAAGTGCGGGCCAGGGTGGCAAAGTCAGCGCCACCCTTGAGCTGGCCGAGGATGTGTTCCGCTTCTTCGGCGGTATCCACCAGGATATGGCGAGCGTGGACGTGCTCGGCTGTAGTTGGCACTCCCTCAATGATGCGGTCTCGCATCGCCCCACCGATCAACTGCAAGCGCACCGTCTGTCTGGCGTTCTCGTAGGTATCGCCAAACTGCTCCAACTTGGCGAGGAACGCCTCTTCGCCGCCGTTCTCGGCGATCATGTCCTGCATATAGGCTTCTATCGCATCTTCAGAGACAACAATACCTGCGGCTACCGCGGCCTGCTCGGTCAGCGCCTGCTCGATCATCGCGTTGAGAATCCAGTCGCGCGCCCAGGCCAGCTCTTCCTGACCCTCTGGACTGTCAGGAGCGATCCCACGCGCCTGTAACGACGCCTCGTATTGACTCACTTGGCGTTCATAGTCAGCCAGATAGATAGGTTGACCGTTGACTTGCGCCGCCAAAGGCGGCTCTGCCGTGGGAGCAGGCGGAACCTCTGTAGCTGCGGCAGCCGTGTCGGGCGGAGGAGGAACCGGAGTGTCAGCCGGCGCCGAGGTCGGGGCGGGAACAGAGGTCACCACCGGCATCGGAGAACACGCCGTCGAGGCAAGCAACAACGCCAACGTCACAAATATCCCTATCACTTTTAAACTCATAGCAAGCTCCGTTCTCATTCTTTTCGCAGTTTCTTGTCTGCTGATGACGCCAATGTATTGGCGCTTCCATTCAACTGAGAAGCCATTATACCCACAGCGGGGGTTTTGCGCAACTTGATCTCATTGGCAGCCAGACGGACTTGGGTATCCGCTACTCCAGGCTCTCTACGTAACTTTGCGCCAACTCGACGTAATAGTCCCGCTCCACCCGCAGCAATTCTAACAGTTCCATGGCCTCCTCGGCCGGCATTTGCTTCATCTCTTTGAGGCAGGTATAGAATTTTTTGAACGAGGCGATATTCGACTTGACTGCCTCCACCGATCCCCATGCCGCAACGTGCATAAACCACCCTCCCAGGAACTCGTCTATGTCCTCTATTTCTGCCTGGTCAGCCGGACGAGAGTATTCCATGCTCCCCCCGGCAGTGGCCAGATAGATATCGGCGAAAAACCCCACGTTGACCAGGTGCTTTTGTACTGTTTTTGCCGAAAGCCCTTTGCGATCCATCCATTGCTCAAAAATGTGCAGCAGTTCCGCATTGCGCTCACGTGCTGCCTCACTCTGGGCTTGCTCCTCCTCTTCGATAGCTGCCCACTCCATTTCGTAGGATACTTCAAAACCGGGGACGGGATAGCGTAAATGAATGCGCGCGTCACCATCGGCCATGGCTACATTCAGTACATCCTCGCTTGGAAGAAAGATTCCCTCGTCAGCCCGCATTCGCTCCCGCACAAATACCGGGATGGCCAACAGCGCCGCCTCAAACCATAGCAGTTCCGATTTGCTGGGGCGGGCCGGACCTGAACGAGTGAATCGAACAGGCAGCGGGTAAGCCAGTTCCCCCTCTACCGGCCAGCCATATTTCTCCATGTCGTCGAGGTCGTCAAAGGGCATCTCCATGGCCTCGCCGAAAAGCACGGCCGTCCACTGCATCCGCTCGAGCAACTGGTCAGGCGGCGTTTCGGAGTACATCTCACTCAATTCATCCGGTGAGTTGTAGACCGCCAGCCCATAGGCCTCGCCACCGTGTCCCATCACGACGGCGTAGCGCGCCGGACCATCAGACGGATAGCGAACCTCGATGGGGCGAGAGTCATCGATCCAGCGCCAGGGGACCTCGCGATAAAAGAAAGCCGCGGCCTCGAACAATCCTTTCACCAGATGAGGCGTGACGCCGGGCAACTTGAGTAGGCCAGGGATGGGGTCTTCTTCGCCCATAAACTGCCCCATACTCACCAGGGCCTGCCTCGCCTCGCGAAGCGTACGTCGATACTCGCAGCGAACGCCTATTTCCTGCAACCTGGGAGTCAGCGCCTCAACCAGAGCTTTATCATCCACATAGATGGCAGCCGGGCGGCGCTTCCCACCACCTCCCCAAACCGGGTAGTACATTGCCCTGGCGAGAGCATTCAAAAGCTGATCGGGGGTCGGCACATCATCAACTAGATCACTGCCGGCAATCTGGCCGGTCCGGGATACCGTCAGAATGACGTAAGGGCGATACGGAGGTTGATCGTCGGGCGCGATCCAGATGCGCGTGCGCTGGATGGTGCTCTCCCAAACCTCGTCTGTCTGACGCAACCGCTTTACCTTCTTCAGCGACACGTTCTTCTTTCTCCCCAACGTCATTAACTTGCCCAGAGCCTCAATGCCCATATAGCGTACTTGATCCGGCAGACTTTTTCCCATCATCTCACCTCCCATTGCTTATCAGACATGACCGTCCTGGCTATACGTTCGCCGCTGAGACAGCTTGCGTTGCATACCATCTGGGCCAAGCGAGTTCTTTCAGGGACCTGTCAGGTCTAGACTGCGTTTCTCTCTTGATTCAACTATTTGGCGTCTGTACCCCAGCGGCGAGTATACCACAATCTCACAAGGGGCACAAAGCAGCGTGCGAATTCACGAAACCAATCCAGCGCCGGTCGAGTAGGCCCGGAGAGCCGTATCGAGACCAAGCGGGGGATCTGTAGAGCTGCTCGCTTGATTTCACTTTGATAGACTCAATCCAAGGGTTTTATACACGCGAAGCTTTGCTTTGATGGCACTCAATCAGCGCTCACTCTCCCCAAGATTTGTGTACAACCTCAGAATTACTTGAGCGATTTGTGTACTTTGAACCGAAACGAAACTGCAACACTACTGAAAGGTTTCCGAAACCCACAAACAGCCTTCCTATGCTATGCTACTAACATTGATCTCGCTGCAATTGCGAGACATCAACCCTTTGTGTCATGCAGTGCATAAGGGTGATGGGCTTCAGATAGAGGATAGGGAGATAATGGCAGATCAACAAAACATAAACGTGGGGGGAGGGTCATCGGATCAGCGGAACCTGGTAGTGTTTCAGCTCGCTCGGCAAAGCTATGCACTACCCGTTGAGCGTGTGATGCAGATCATTTCGATGATCGCCATCACCCCCATCCCACAGGTCAGCGATGTGGTCGAGGGGATCATCAACGTGCATGGAAAGATCGTTCCCGTGGTTAACTTGGGCCATCATCTGGGCCTGCAAAAGACCCCGCTGCAATTGTACACTCCTATTCTGCTCGTAAAGATCGGCGAGGGCACAGTGGGCTTGATCGTTGACAAAGTCACCGATGTCCTCAGTTTTTCGGGCGAACAGATCACTCGCCCGGCAGACATCTTGCCAGAAGGACTGGGACAGGCGCCGGTTCTACAGGGACTGACGTACAATGAGAAAAATATGGTGTCACTGCTCGATCTCGATCATCTCTTTCGACCTGGTCAGATGCAAGCGTTGACCCAAGCCATAGAGGCCCTATCCGAAAACGAGGACGAGGAAAAAACAGCGGAGGAAGCGACCAAGGCTCAGGCTAAATCGAAGCGTAAACGAGACAGTAAAACCAAAGAGGCATCGGAAGAAACGGATCCAGATGAATCCGCACGAAAGGTTGAAACGTGACTGCAACGACTTCAAACAACGAAAACGCCAACCTGTTGGGATACGGCGACCTTTTGCGCTTTAGCGCGTTAGTACAGAACCGCTGCGGATTGCATTTCCCTGAAAAGCGCCGCACCGAGTTTGAGCGAGGTATCCAACGGGCCTTTGCCGCTTCTACCTGCGCCGACCTGGATGAGTACTATCGTCTCGTGCAGGACCCCAACAGCGGCGCGGTGCATTTTGAACGACTGGTCAACGCCCTTACTGTGGGCGAGACACACTTTTTTCGCGACGCGGCTCAGCTTGACGTGCTGTATGGTCACGTGTTGCCCCAGATCATTGAGCGCCGGCGACCGCTGCGCACCTTGCGCATCTGGAGCGCCGGTTGCGCCAGCGGCGAAGAACCGTACTCGATCGCCATGTTGCTGCGCGAGTTGTTGCCCGACGTAGACGAGTGGACCATCACCATCCTGGGCACCGACATCAACACCGAGGCGCTCGACCGCGCCCGCAAGGCCACGTATGGCAACTGGGCTTTTCGCGAAGAGCGGGCCAAACTTTGGCAACCGCGTTACTTTCGCCGAAAGGATAAGCGATACGAGTTGGTTCCAATGGTGCGAGGCATGGTCACTTTTGATCAACTGAACCTGGCCGAGGATTGTTACCCAACCTACGAGACCAACACGATGTACATGGATCTGATCCTGTGCCGCAACGTGATGATGTACTTTGCCGAGTCTACCATTCGCCAGATCGTCGAGCGATTTTACAACGCCCTGACGGATGGAGGATGGTTAGTCGTGGGGCACGCCGAACACTCGCTCGTCACGTATCGTCGCTTCCAGACACACAATTATCCCAACGCGATTCTGTATCGGCGCGCCGATCAACCTCTTTTACCTCGGGATTGGCACTGGCTGTCGCCTCCCGCGAAAGAGAAACCCATTCCGCCTGCCGCCCTGCTTCCTGTGTCCAAGCCACCTCCAAAGCCTGTGGATATCCCGGTGGATACTCAACCACTGTTGGATCTATCGCAGGAGGAGCTGGCCGAAGATAGCGATCCCATCGAGCAAGCGCGAGACCTACTCGATTATGGACGTTCAGAGCAAGCGCGCGACCTGCTTCTGGAACTGGTCGAGTCCAGGCCGCGCGATGCGTCGCTCTCTGCCTTGCTGGGTCAGGCCTATGCTAACCTGGGCCATTGGCAAAAGGCTGAACACTGGTGTCGCCAGACGGTGCGTCTCGACAAACTGGCGCTTGATGCATATTACACTCTGGCGCTGGTGCTCCAGCACCAAGGGCAACTCGATCCGGCCATCGCCTCGATGAAAAAAGTGGTTTACATTGATCGTCACAATGTACTGGGGCATTTTGGACTGGCCGATCTCTATCGCAGCAACGACCAAGTTTCCCAGGCGCTCAAATCACTGGACAACGCGCGTCGCCTGCTGGAAGAGTACACCGGAGACGAGTTGATTCCCGGCTCTGGCGGCGTCACCGCCGGAAGCCTGCGAGAGACGATCATTCGTCAACAGCAAAAGTGGAGCGCTCAAATGTCCAAGTTGTGATCGCCGATGTGAGGAAAATGAAATGAAAGACATACGCAAAACAAAAAAACAACTCATAGCTGATTTGACAGAAGCGCGCCGCCGCATCGCCGACTTGGAAACGTCAGATGCCGAGCGCGAGGAAGTGGAAGAAGCGTTAGAGCGACGCGCCGCCCAGTTGGCGCTCATCAACGATATCGGCGCCCAGATCGCCGGCGTGTTGGAGCTGGATAGCGTGCTGAACCGGGCCGCTCACCTGATACACGAGAGCTTTGGCTACGATCAGGTGACGTTCTTGATTATGGATCACGAGCGAGATGAATTGGTGCACAAGGCCCGGGTTGGTTCCTTGGCCGATATGCTTCCTATTGGCCACCGGATGCCGGTAGGAGAGGGGATGGTGGGTTGGACGGTCCGCCAGGGCGAGACGCGTCTGGCCAACGACGTGAACACCGACCCCCTTTACTTTAACCCCCAGCCTGACGTGATCAAGACCCAATCGGAACTGGACGTGCCCATCAAAATGGGCGAAGAGGTTTTTGGATTGATCGACATCCAGGATCCACAGCTCAATGCCTTTGATGAAGACGATGTGAGAGTGATCGAGACCCTGGCTAGCCAGGTTGCCGTAGCGATCAAGAACGCTCAGTTGTATGAGAACGTCCGTCAAGAATTGACCGAACGCAAGCAAGCGGAGGAAGCACTACAAAAGGCCTACGAAGAAGTAGAGAAACAGGTCGAGGAACGAACCGCAGAATTGAGAAAAGAGATCACTGAGCGCGAACGTGCGCAGGAAGAGAGCCAGCGTTTGCAGCAAGAAATCATTGAGGCGCAGAAACTGGCCATCCGGGAACTCTCCACGCCCATCATCCCCGTCATGGACGCGCCCGGCGGGGCGGGCGGCATCATCGTCATGCCCCTGATCGGCAGCATCGACACGCTGCGCGCCAAGGACATTATGCGCACACTGCTGGCGGGGATTCGCGAGCATCGGGCCAAGGTGGTGATCCTGGACGTCACCGGCGTGGCTATCGTAGATAGCGGCGTGGCGAACCATCTGAACAAGACGATCCAGGCGGCGCGGCTCAAGGGAACACGCACCATCGTCACGGGTATCTCCGACGCGGTGGCAGAGACTATCGTGGATCTGGGAATTGATTGGAGTAGCGTCGAGACGCTGACCGACTTGCGAACCGGATTGGTCGCTGCGCTCAACCGCCTGGGGTTCAGGCTGACCAAGGCAAGAGTCGAGGAAATTGAAACATGAACCAGCTAGAAAAGACAAAAGAGCAACTCGTGAATGAATTGGCAGAGGCGCATGCGCGAATCGCCGAATTGGAAGCGTCGGAGAGTGAGCGTCAGCGATTTGCGCTGGCTATGCAAGGCTCGAGCAATGGAATATGGGACTGGGATGTTCAAACGAACACGCTCTATTGGTCCCCCCGCTTCAAGAAATTGCTTGGATATGAGGATCACGAACTCGAAGCGGTTTTCGAGACGTTCGAGTCGCATCTGCACCCGGATGACCGAGAGCGCGTGGGGGCAGCTCTGGAAGATCATCTGAAGAATCGAACGCGGTACGACGTGGAAGAGCGGCTGCTCACCAAATCGGGTGAGTATCGTTGGTTCCGCGCCCAGGGACAGGCGCTCTGGGACGAGGATGGGCAGCCCCTTCGCGTGGCCGGTTCGATCACCGATATCACCCAACGCAAGCAGATGGAAGAAGCGCTGCAAAATACCTATGACGAAATGGAAAGGCAAGTCGAGGAACGAACCGCCGAGTTGGAGCGAGAGATC
>DAOTUB010000236.1:0-25154 GCA_034437455.1 Anaerolineae bacterium
TCGAGACCAAGCGGGTTGTGCATACGGCCCCGCTGGCTTGGTTTCGATACGCTTCGGCACAAAAAGCGTGTGCCTCTGCTACTCAACCAGCGCTCGCTCCGGTGTTTGGTGATATGGCTGAACGCTTACCACTTTGGAAGATACCACTTGAGAGACCGTCGATCTGCCACGTTAGGAGACACTCAAGCGATGAAACTGACCCCGACATCCTCAGAGCGCCGATGGAAACGTGCCGCGACCCGCGCTTCTTTCTGGGTCATCTTGGCGACGATGGCGGCGATCACGCTGCTCCACTATCTCACCCCTCAAATACGCTTCCTGTCTCCCCCAATGAATGCCTTCCTGAGCCGACACGCCGTCGAGCGCATCCTGTTCATCTTCCCCATCGCTGGCGCGACCTTTGCCTTTGGGCAAGGAGGCGGATGGCTCATCCTATCCCTCGCCGTCCTCGTTATGCTGCCACGGGCCTTGTGGCTCTCTCCATCGCCGATAGACGCCCTCGTCGAAACAGCGGCCACCGCCGTGATCGGCTATCTTGTCACCTGGATGATCGAGTTCCAGACCAGAGAGAAGGCGCTGCGCCAGAAGACGATTGTGCAACTGAGCGCCATCAACCAAGTCGCCACGATCGTGACGAGCTCCCTGGAATTGGAACAGATCTTGAACGATGCCCTCGCCAAAGTCCTGGAAGTGACGGGCCTGGAAGCCGGGTTGATTTTCGAGCGACAGGACCGAGACCTGATCCTGGCTGCGCATCGAGGGATATCAGATACATCGACGGCAGAGTTGGGGCGACTGAAGCTGGGGGAGGGCTTTTACGGGCGGGTCGTTCAGTCCGGCGAGGTGATGGCGACGTCAGACTCCCTCCACGATCCCCAGTCGACGAGACTAGACGTGGAGAAGGAGGGATTGCGAAGCCAGATCGTCGTCCCCCTGAAATCAAAGGGGGAGATCCAGGGCGTTCTCGCCGTGGCCACCCGGCGCTCGCACGAGTTTCTCCCAGAGGAACTGGAACTCGTCACGGTCATTGGCAACCAGATCGGCGTGGCCATCGAAAACGCGCAGTTGCACCGGGACGTCGCGCGGCAACTCGAAATCCAACAGCAATTGAACAAAGTGGTGGAGCGCATCACGTCGGAGTTGGAGTTAGACAGGATACTGCCCAAGGTGCTCCAGATTGCAGAGGAGTTGGTCGGCGCGGATGGGGGAGGCATCGCACTGTTCGATCCAGAGAGAGCGCACATCCGCTATCCTTACCTGCACAATCTGCCCCAGGAATTGGCAAATGTGCCCATACCCAAGGGGCAAGGAGTAGCCGGAGAGGTCATGTCCACCGGCCGTCCCATCGTCGTCGAGAACTACCAGGCCTATCCTGGCGCTATAGCCGCCTTTTCCGAAGCGGGGATCACGGGCGTCGTCGCGGCGCCCATCGTGAGCGGCGACCGCTCTTTTGGCGCGCTGACCCTCGTCAGTCTCGAAAAGGTGAATCACTTTTCCGACCGGGACATCACAATCCTTTCCGGCATAGGACGTCAGACCGGCATCGCCATCGAAAACGCCCGCCTCTACGAAAATCTGCGCTTTTACATCCATCAGATCACCCAGGCCCAGGAAGACGAGCGGAAACGGATCGCCCGCGATCTCCACGACGAAACGATTCAGATGCTCATCGTGATCTCGCGCCGTCTCGAAATGCTTGCCACGCTCTCCGAGCAATTGCCAGAAGCCGCTTGGCCGCACCTGGAGTCGTTGCAAGAGCTGATCGGCGCCACGTTGAAGAGGATACGCCGTTTTCTCCAGGACTTGCGACCTCCCACGCTAGATTATCTGGGGCTGATGGCGACATTGGAGGGGCTGGTCGCCAATTTGAGGGAAAAGGACCACATCGAGACCGAAGTCCAAGCGACGGGCGAGGTGCGGCGACTAAGCCCAGACGAGGAGTTGGTGCTGTTTCGAATCGTCCAGGAGAGTCTGAACAACGTCAGGCGACACGCAGGAGCCTCTCATGTACTGGTGCAGGTGGAGTTTCACCCAGACAAGGTGGCGATCCGCATCAAAGACGATGGGTGCGGATTCAACGCCCCAGAGAGGATAGGCGACCTGGTCTCCTCGGGCCGGTTTGGCCTCATCGGTATGTACGAGCGGGCGCGAACGCTCGACGGCACGCTGTCGATCCGCTCAGAGCCAGGCCAGGGCACGGCAGTTATCGTGGAGGCGCCGGTATAGCCAGACGTGCTTTATTCAACGAAAGGAACGATACTTGATGTCTAAACAATCTACGATCCCAAAACAGATCGATCGAGACGTGACCAGCCCTGTCGCGTGGACAACGCCCGCTACGATCGAGCAAGAAAAAGCGCTCGCAACCATTTTCCAGATCGCCCGGATCCTGGCCACACAGCAGGAGCTAGAAACCACGCTGTCCAAGTTTCTGTCTTGCCTCGTCGAGACGTTGGAACCGGTCGAAACGGGCATCATCATGCTTTACGATCTTGAGGACGAACGACTGACAGTGCAAGCCACTCAGGGGTACGATCTAAACACCCTGAAAAAACTACGCCTCGCCCCGGGCGAAGCCACCTGTGGCAAGACATTTCTAACCGGCGAGGCTCAGTTGTATCCCACCCCCAGGGCCGTGGCTGAAGAGAGAAAAAAGATGACGGCAAAGCATCGAGAAATCGCCCGGGCAGTTTCCAGGGTAGGAGCGCAAAGCGCCGTGTGCATCCCGTTGTTCACCGGCAAGTCAAAGGTCGGCGTGCTGATGCTGGAGAATCGGCACCAGCCAGAGAGCTTTGTCCACGAGGATGTTCCCTTCCTGATGGCGGTAGGCGACTTGATCGCTCGCTCCATCGAAAATGCCCACTTACGAGAAGAACTACAGGCCACGCAGGCCCTCGAGGAAGCAAACCGTCTCAAAGCGGAATTGATCTCCACCCTGGCCCACGAGATGCGCACCCCGCTCACCTCGATCAAGGGGTATTCCACCGCGCTGTTGATGGAAGAAACCACCTTCGACCTCGAAACCCAACAAGAGTTCCTCCAGATCATAGACGAGGAGTGCGACATCCTACAAAACCTGATCCAGGATCTGTTGGAATCGTCTATCATCGAAGCCGGTCTCCTCAGGCCCGAGCCTCAACCGGTGAGACTGCCGCGTCTGGCCCAGCGCGCGACCGACGACGTAGCGCGCCGCAATCAGCAACACCGCCTCCTGATCGACTTTCCAGAGAATTTTCCCATCGTGGACGCCGACCCTCACCGCATCGAGCAGGTGTTGCGCAATTTACTGGACAATGCCGTCAAGTACTCGCCGCAAGGAGGGTTGATCGTCGTGCGAGGCGAGATATGCGAGGACGAAGTGATCGTCAGTGTGGCCGACCAGGGAGTGGGTATCGCTCCTGAGCATCTGAACCGGCTGTTCGAAAAATTCTTTCGCATCAAATCGGCGCTGGGACGCCACGTCGTCGGTTCTGGGCTAGGATTGCCCATCGCGCGCACGATCGTGGAAAGCCATAGAGGTCGCATCTGGGCCGAAAGCCATCTGGGGCAAGGCAGTACGTTTTATTTTACCCTCCCACTGGAGGGCCCGAGCCAAGGGCTAGAGCAAGAGGAGTTGCAGAATGAGTGAAAAGATCCTGGTTGTGGACGATGAGCCGCGCGTGGTGCGGCTGGTCAAGCAAATATTGAGAGCAGTCGGCTATCAGGTGATCGCCGCCACAAGCGGAGAGCCGGCCATCGAGATGGTAGCCATAGAGCAGCCCGATCTGGTATTGCTCGACATCCGGCTGCCCTACGACCTGGATGGCTACGAAGTGTGCCGCCGCATCCGGGAGTTTTCTGACGTGGCGATCATCATGCTCACTGCCAAGGCCCAGGAGCACGACATCGTGCACGGCTTTGACGTGGGCGCCGACGACTATTTGACCAAGCCCTTCAGCGCCAAGGAACTGATCGCCCGGGTTGGCGCAGTCCTGCGGCGCACCCAGCGACCCGAGGAAAGAACCACTGCCACGTTCGCGTGCGGCGATCTGGAGATCAATTTCGCCCGGCGCACCGTCGCCGTGCGCGGCGAGCGGGTATCGCTCACCCGCACCGAGTACGCGCTGCTGCGCCAACTGGCCCTCAACGCCAACCGGGTCATGTTGCACCAAGACCTGCTGACCGAAGTATGGGGACCGGAGTATCGGGACGACGTCGACTACCTGCGCGCCTACGTCCGCTACCTGCGCCGCAAGCTGGAAGCGGAGCCTTCGAATCCCCAGTATATCCTCACCTTGCAAGGAGTTGGCTACATGCTGACCTGTCCCAACGAGCGCGACGATTAGTCTTTCCTCTAATTTGTGTCATTCCGGGTAATCCACAGCGACGCGGCGTTGTTCAGTGAGCAAGAAACTGTAGCCTCGCCGTCACCCTGAGCGGAGCGTAGTCGAAGGGTCTCCAATCCCGCAACGTGAGATTTCTCGATTCCCTATGGTCACTCGAAATGACGGTAACAGGGGAGTTTCTTAGTAGCGACCAAAGGGAATGCGGACGCTTCACGTCCGGCAGAATCTGCAAATAGCTTGGTCTGCGAAACTGGAGATTCCTCGACTCCACTCCGCTGCGCTCCGTTCCGCTCGGAATGACGAGTGGTCAAAAGTTTGGTTGCAGTACTAGGCGTTCCCCTGCCATATTTCCCCGCTTGCTGAGGAGGGGCGGGTTTCGTCAGTGACGAACCCCGCCCCTTTTTTTCATGAATTTTTCATCTCGTCCCTCCCTTTTTTATGAGAATCCAATGGCTTTTATGTTATACTGCTTGAGAAATCTGGTCGTAGGCTAGAAAACAAGTCCATACCCCCCACGGGGGGACAATTCGTTCTAGGAGGATAGCAAAGCAATGGATTTCGAACCAAGTGGACTGACCGAGACAATAAAAAAGAATGGGACAAATCAATCCCTCATATCTGTACTGGAAGAGATCCAGGCCGAATATCACTATCTGCCTCGAGAAGCCATGATCCTGGTCAGCGAGCAGATGGGCGTGCCCTTGAGTCAGGTCTATAGCGTCGCCACGTTCTACAATGCGTTCAGTCTGGAGCGGCGCGGACGACACGAGGTATGTGTCTGCGTCGGCACGGCCTGCCACGTGCGCGGCGCTCAACAGGTGCTCAACCGGCTGCAGGACCACCTGGGCATTGAGCCTGGCGAAACGACGCCCGATTGGGAATATTCCCTCGACACCGTCCACTGCCTGGGCGCGTGCGCGCTTGGGCCAATTATGGTCGTCGACGGAAGATACTGGGGCCAGATGAACGCCAGAAAAGTCGACGATCTGCTGGAACAGATCGAGCAGGCGGGCAAGGTGGGGGTATAAACGATGACGACAGCATCGAGTCAACGGATGAACACCCCATCTGACCTGGAGGCCAGGCGCGAGGCGATCGTCGCTGGCCGCGATCCCAATCGCACCTGTGTCACCGTCTGCGGCGGAACCGGCTGTCGCGTCCACGGCAGCGACCAGGTGATCGACGCCCTGCGCGCCGAGATTGCCCAGAGCGGCGTCGAGGCGGACGTGCGTATGACCGGCTGTCACGGCTTTTGCGAGCAAGGACCGGTGATGGTCATCCAGCCGCAAGGCATTTTTTACAAAGCGGTCAAAGTGGAGGACGCGCCCGACATTATTCACCAGACGCTGGAACAGGGCCACATCATCGACCGCTTACTCTACACCGACCCGATCACGGGGGAAAAGATCGTCTACGAACACGAGGTTCCCTTTTACGCCAGGCAGACCCGCCACCTGCTGAACCTCAATGGCCTGATCGATCCCACCAGCATCAAGGACTATATCGCGATCGGCGGCTATGGCGCGCTGGCCAAGGCATTGACCGAAATGTCGCCCGAAGGAGTGATCAAAGAGGTCAGCGACGCCGGGCTGGGGGGACGAGGCGGAGGCGGATTTCCCACGGGCTTCAAGTGGAAGCTCTGCCGCCAGACTCCCGGCGACGTCAAGTATATCATCTGCAACGCCGACGAGGGCGACCCCGGCGCTTATATGGACCGCAGCATCGTGGAAGGCAATCCCCACCGCGTGCTGGAGGGCATGATCATCGGCGCTTATGCCATCGGCGCGGTGCGCGGTTTTGTGTACATCCGAGCCGAGTACCCGTTGGCGGTCAAGCACCTGAATATCGCTCTGGAACAACTGCACGCATGCGGCCTGTTGGGCGAAAACATCCTGGGGTCGGGTTTCGATTTTGACATCGAAATCCAGATGGGAGCCGGCGCCTTTGTCTGCGGCGAAGAGACGGCGCTGATGGCCTCCATCGAAGGCAAGGTCGGCGAGCCGCGGCCGCGCCCGCCCTATCCCACCACGAGCGGGCTGTGGGGCAAGCCCACCAACATCAACAACGTCAAGAGTTGGGCGAATGTGCCATTGATCATCGAAAAGGGCGCCGAGTGGTACGCCAGCATCGGCACAGAAAAAAGCAAGGGCACCAAGATTTTCTCGATGGTCGGCAAGATCAACAACACCGGCCTGGTCGAGGTGCCGATGGGCATCAGTCTGAAAGAGCTGATCTATGAGATCGGCGGCGGCGTCCCCGACGGGAAAGCGTTCAAGGCGGCCCAGATCGGCGGGCCGTCGGGCGGCTGCATCCCATCCGAGCACATGGACGTGCCGATTGACTACAAGTCGCTGAACAAACTGGGAGCCATCATGGGATCCGGCGGCCTGGTGATTTGCGACGAGGACACCTGCATGGTCGACCTGGCCCGCTATTTTATGAGCTTTACGCAAGAAGAGTCGTGCGGCAAGTGCGTCCCCTGTCGCGTGGGAACCAAGGCCATGCTGGCGACGTTGGAGCGCATCTGCTCCGGACAGGGCCAGCCGGGCGACATTGAGTATCTGGAAGAGTTGGCGCAGAACGTCAAAGCCTCGTCGCTGTGCGGCCTGGGGCAGACGGTGCCCAACCCGATATTGACCACGATCCGCTACTTTCGCGACGAGTACGAGGCGCACATTCGCGAGCATCGCTGCCCGGCTGGCGTCTGCACGGCGCTGGTGCGGGCCAAATGCTCCAACGCCTGCCCGGCTGAGGTGGACGTGCCCAGCTACGTCTCACTCGTCGCCCAGGGCCGCTACGCCGAGGCGCTGGAAATCCATCGCCAGCGCAACCCCTTTGCCCTCGTCTGTGGCCGCGTCTGTCCGGCTTTTTGCGAGACCAAGTGCCGCCGGGCCGAGCTGGATCAGCCCGTCGCCATCCGCCAGATCAAACGTTTCATGGCCGACCACGAGATCGAGCGACCGTGGACCCCGCCGCGACTGGAAAAATCAAAGACCGAAAAGGTCGCCATCATCGGGTCGGGGCCTGCTGGCCTGACGGCGGCGTTGCGCCTGGCCCAGCGGGGGTATCCCGTCACCGTCTTTGAGGCGTTGCCCGTGGCGGGCGGCATGTTGGCCGTCGGCATCCCCGAGTATCGCCTGCCCCGCGACGTTCTCAACGCCGAGATCGAAAACATCAAGCGGGCCGGGGTCGAGATCAAACTGAACACGGCGCTGGGCAAGGACTTGAGCCTAGACGACCTGCTGGACCGGGACGGCTACAAGGCCGTCATCCTGGCCATCGGCGCGCACAAGAGCCGCAAGTTGCGCCTGGAAGGGGAAGAGATGGAGGGCGTCTACCACGGCGCCAAGTTCCTGTGCGACATCGCGCTGGGCCAGGCGCCCGACCTGACCGGCAAGCGGGTCGCCGTCGTCGGCGGCGGCGACGTGGCGATCGACGCTGTGCGCTCGGCCTGGCGGCTGGGCGCCTCTGAGGTACACCTGGTCTATCGCCGCAGCCGGGCCGACATGCCCGCTCGCAAAGACGAGGTAAAAGCGACCGAGGAAGAAGGCATCCAGTTCCATTTCCTGACCAATCCCAGTCGCGTGATCGGCGACGGCAAGGTGACGGGCGTCGAACTGCTGCGCCAGGAGTTGGGCGAGTTTGACAACAGCGGTCGTCGCCGGCCCACCCCCATCGCCGGTTCCGAGTTCATCCTCGACATGGACGTGCTCATCCCGGCGATTGGGCAGGAGCCGGACCTGGCCTGGATGGAGGGGGATGGCACGATCGAGACCGGGCGCGGCGCAACCTGCGTCGTGAACGACGGACTTGCCACGACCCGCGCTGGCGTCTTTGCCGTTGGCGACCTGGTCCTTGGACCGGCGACAGTGGTCCAGGCCGTAGCCCAGGGCAACCGTGTGGCCGACACCGTGAATCACTATTTGCGCACCGGCAGCTCCGAGTTGGCGGCGGCCAGGCCCGGCTATGAAATCATCGAACAGCAATTCAACATGACAGAGTACACCGAGGCCGCGCGCCCGCAGACGCGCGAGATGCCCATCGAGGCGCGGCGCGGCAACTTTGAAGAAGTGGAACTGTTGTTTGACGAGAAAACTGTTCAAGAGGAATGCAAGCGCTGTCTGCGCTGTGATTTGGAATGGCTAGAGACTATGGGGATGGAACTCACGCCAGCCCCAGAACACGTGTTGGTCTCTGAAAGGAGAGACGCATGATTACATTGACCATAGACGGCCAAGAGATCCAGGTCCAAGAGGACCAAACGATCCTGGAAGCAGCGCGCGAGCGCCACATTCATATTCCCACCCTCTGCTACCACGAGGCGATGGAGCCGTTTGGAGCCTGCCGGTTGTGCGTGGTCGAGATAGAGATGGGCCAGGGCCAGCGACGACTGGTGACCTCGTGCGCCTATCCCTGCGCCGACGGCCTGGTCGTGTACACCCACTCGGACGCGGTGTTACAGTCGCGCCGCACTACCGTGGAATTGTTGATGGCCTCGTCGGCCCACGTTCCCATCGTCCGCCAACTAGCTGAGGAATTGGGCGTCGGCGAGCCGCGCTTTACGATGGAGGAAAACGACTGCATCCTCTGTGGCCTGTGCGTGCGGGCCTGCCAGGAGCTTGTCGGCGTGGGCGCGATCAGCCTCATCAACCGGGGTATGGAGAAGGAGGTCAGCGCGCCGTTCCACATCGCCTCCCACGCCTGCATCGGGTGTGGCACCTGCGTGCTGGTCTGCCCCACGGGCGCCATCACCCTGGCCGACATCAACGGCGACGCGCGGACGACTCACGCCTGGGAATCCGAGTTTGAGGCCGTGGACTGCCAGGTCTGGGACCATCGTTGCCTGTCGCCAGAATTTGCCGATCACACGAAATTACTGGCTGAGGAGGCCGTGCGATGAGCAACGTCAAAGTAGGCGTCTTTATCTGCGATTGCGGCGACCAGATCGCCTCCATTCTGGATATGGAGACCCTGGAGAAAGCGACACGCGCTCTGCCAGGAGTGGCCATCGCCCGGCGATTGTGTCGCGCCTGCTCGCCCGATGGGCTGGCGGCCATTCAATCGGCCATCGCCGAAGAAGGGCTAGACCGGGTGCTCGTCGCCGGATGCCCCCCCCGCACGCTGGAGCCTCGTTTCCGCGCTGCGTGCGAGGAGGCGGGTTTGAATGGCGACCTGTTCGAGTTGGTGGACATCCGCGAAGGCTGCGCCTGGGTACACCAGGACGAGCCAGCGGCGGCCACCGCCAAGGCGGTCGATTTGATCCGCATGGGAGTCGCCAAAGACGTGCTGCGCCAGGCGCGCCAGCCCGTCAGCGCCGAGATTGCGCCCGCCGCGCTGGTCGTCGGCGGAGGAGTGGCCGGTATGACCGCCGCCCTATCGCTGGCCAGCGCCGGCCTGCCGGTCAAGCTGGTCGAGCGGGGAGCGGCGTTGGGCGGGATGCTGCGCGACGCGCACACCCTCTACCCCGACCGGCGCAGCGCGGCCGATTTCGTGGCCGCAAAGGCCCAGGCCGTGACCCATCACCCTCGCATCAACGTCCTGCTGGAGAGCGAGATCGCGGACATCACGGGGACGGTGGGACGGTACACGGTCCACGTCAATGGGTCGGACCGGCACAACGGCTCGTCAACCTTCGACGTGGGCGCCATCGTCGTCGCCACGGGCGCGCGCACCCTCCAACCGTGGGGGTTGTTCCGCTACGACGGAAAACGGGTAGTCACACAACTTGAGTTCGAGCGCGAGCTGCAGGACGCGGAAACCAGCGATGTGGTGATGATCCTCTGCGCCGGGCAGCGCGACGAGACCATCCCCTACTGCTCTGGCGTCTGCTGCATGGGCGCGCTCAAGCAGGCCATGGAGGTCAAAGCCGCCAACCCGGAGGCGAACGTCACGATTCTCTTCCGCGACCTCTATCTGCTGGGCGAGGGGATTCACGAGAACCAGGTGATCGAGACGCGGCAGGCTGGCGTGGAGTTTATCCGTTATGCGCCGTCGTCGCCCCCGGTGGTGGGCGAGAAAGCGGTTCAGGTCCATGACGAGTTGACCGGAACCGAGCGCCGCCTGCCCTACGACCGCGTCGTCCTGGCGACTCCATTGGTTCCGCAGCCCGACGCCAGCGTGGTGGCCCACGCGCTGGGCATCACCCAGGACGCGAACGGCTTTTTCCCCGAAATGCGCCATCGCCTGCGCCCGCAGAACTATGCCGAGCGAGGCATCTACATTTGCGGCGCGGCCCACTCCCCAACCGGCTGGATCGAGGCCGAGTTCCAGGCCGCCAGCGCCGCCTTCAAGGCGCTGCGTCACCTGCGGACGGATCGAGTCACGAGCCACGCCCCCGTCGCCGTGGTGGACGAAACGCTCTGCACCGGCTGCGGCAACTGCGTCGAGACCTGCGCCTTTGACGCCATTTCGATGCGCAAGCGGGAAGGGGTGCTGGACTTATCTCAGGTCGATCCCCTGCTGTGCAAAGGGTGCGGCAACTGTGTCGTCGCCTGCCCGGTCAAGGCGATCAACCTGCCGCTCGACAGCGACGCCCAGGTGCTGGCCCAGATCGACGCAGCGTTGTCGTCAGCGCCGCAGAACGGACGGTCCCGCATCCTGGCCTTTGGGTGCGAGTGGAGCGGCCAGGCCGCCGCCGAGTCTGCCGGGGCGAACAAGTTGAGCTACCCGGCTGACGTGCGCCTCATTCGGGTAGGATGTTCGGCCCGCCTCGATCCGATGCACGTCCTGTGGGCCTTTTTCAGCGGGGCCGACGGGGTCTTTTTGGGAGCCTGCCCGCCAGGCGACTGCCATTACGTCAACGGCAACCGCTACGCCCAGGGGCGCATCAACACGCTGCGCGGCCTGCTGACCGGGAATGGTTTTGACCCGCGCCGTCTCCGGCTCGAATGGATCACGCCGGACGACCCGCGCGATTTTGTGGACAAGATCACGGATTTCACGAACCTCGTTCAAGCTCTGGGATAGAGCCGGGGTTGAAAAACTCGGGTTAGTAAACCCTTGCGAAGGTTTATCAGCAACTTGCAAGCCAAAAGTGCTCTTGTCAACCATAAATACTCGTCTTGCCGAACTCATTCGTAACCTTCGCAAGGGCGGCTGAGTAATTACATCAATTCAGTATAGGAGGACAACGTATGTCAACACGATTGCAACAAGAAGTATGGGCTTTGGACCGTTGTTCCGGCTGCGGCGTGTGCGTGGCGGCCTGTTCCAAAGGCGTGCTCTACTGGAACGAGGAGCAGCATCCCCTCCTGGAGGAACGCGAAAAGGCGCTGGGGCTTTCGCACATCAAGCTGCGGACCTGCGAGGTCTGCGAAAAGTTCTGCGAGCTGAGCTGCCCCCGCCTGGTGGACTGGATGCCGCTGGAGCCTCGCGCCACGTTCTCGGCGCGGTCGGCTGGCGTCGTCCAGAGCGGCGACGTCAACGACGTCATTCAATCGCTGCTCGTGGCCGCCCGCTCGGCGGACCTGATCGACGGCGCACTCATGCTCGACATGGATCCCTTGACGCTGGAACCGGTCGCTCGCGTCGCCACGACGGTCGACGAGATCGTCAGCAGCGTGGGGATGCAGTATCTCTGGACGCCGGTGCTCAGCGCGCTGAACGAAGCGATCTTTGAGATGGGCCTGACCAAGCTGGCCATCGTGGGCGCTCCCTGCGTGGCCGAAGGCGCGCGCCGACTTGTGAACGCCGAGAACGATCGTCTGTGGCCCTACCAGGAAGCGATTCGCCTGACCATCGCTCCCTTCTGCACCGGGACGTATCTGCCGGACATGGTCGCCGATTTGCTCGAGCGAGGCTTGGGCATTCCTCGACACCAGATCCGCAGCCTGACTACCTCGGTGACGGAGGGCAAGCTGACAGTCTCGATGTGGGACGGCACAGAACGCGCGATCCCACTGACCGAGGTGGAGCCTTTCACGCGGCGCGGCTGCGGCAGTTGCGACGATTACCTGGGCGAGTCGGCGGACATCGCCGTGGGGACCGTCGGAGCGCGGCCGGGCTATGCCACGCTCATCGTCCGCACACCCGTCGGCGAGGTCTTTGTCCAGAATGCGCGAGGCTTTGGCCTGCTGGAGACGAGCGATCAAGTGGACGAAGCGGCGCTCAACGCAGCCAAGGCGGAAAAAGACCGCCGGGCGCGGGCCCAGGCGTTCGACGGGTTCCACATTCTGATGCTGGATGCTCTGAGCGATCCGAGAAAGCGCGCGCAGGTCAGAAAGCAATTCGTCAATCTATACGGCGCTCCACAGGGGAGAGCTGCAATGAGGGAGGTACGCGATGTCGCTCATAGTTGATGCTAGCAAACGCGATCTGCGCTCCGTCAGCACAGAGCTGAAGGAAGCGGTCGCCCAGGGTCCCGTGACCATTCAAGAGACGGCTCATCTGCACGGTCTGGTCGCCGGTTTCAAGAGCGGCGAGGTGACGATCGAGGGAGACGGCGGCGATTATCTGGGCGCGCTGAACGCTGGAGCGACGATCCGAGTCAAGGGAAACGCCGGTCGCTACCTGGCGGATAACATGACGCAGGGCGCTGTCATCGTCGAAGGCAGCACGGAATATGGCGCCGGCCCATACTGTTACGGTGGGACCGTCGTCGTCAACGGCGACGCGGGTGACTTTACCGCCGTGATGAACAAGGGCGCGACCATCATCGTTGGCGGAGACGTGGGCGACGAAGTCGCGACCTACATGCTGGCCGGCGATCTGATCATCCTGGGCAACGCCGGCAAGAATCTGGGCAACTATCTCATCCGTGGCAACATCTACGTCGGCGGGGGGTGGGAAAGCCTGGGGCACAACACGCTGCTGGAAGAGATGACCCAGGCGGACACGGACAAGCTGCGCGGCTACTTTGAGCAATACGGCATCGAGGCCGATCCGACGACCTTCAAAAAGATCGTCCGTCTGTCGGAAAAGCCTTTCTATAAAACGAAGAAAGCCGCTTAAGGAGAATACCCATGCCATCAGTTAATGGAACGTTTTGTGTTACTGTAATGAAAGACCGGTGCATCAACGCCAGGATGCCCGGCAAATGCGCCACCTGCGTCGAGGTCTGTCCCTACGACGTCTATGCTCTGGACGACGACGGGAACGTCCACGTCCAGAACTATAACGCCTGCGTCGGCTGCCGCATCTGCGCCGAGTTCTGCCCGGAGGACGCCATCCGCATCAACCCAGCCGAGTCCGAGTTCCTGGTGCGCTCGCCGTGGACCTTTCCCCAGGTGGAGGAAATTCACCACAAGGCGCAGTCCGGCCAGTACGAATTGCGGGGCTTTGGCACCATGGGCTATGCGCCCAGCTTTGACAACATCACTGTCGTGCCCTCCCAGATCGCCTCCGCCGCTCCCCGCGACAAGTACCGGGAGGAGTGCGACATGGAGGTCGTCATCGGCGAGGATACCTGCGAGCATCCGATCCGGATGCAGTACCCGTTTCTCTTCCCCGCCATGTCCTTCGGCGCGCTGTCCAGAGAAGCCCGGATGGCGCTGGCCATCGGCGCCGCCCAGACCGGCATCATCAGCAATACCGGCGAGGGCGGGCTGTTGAAGGATGAAAGCTGGCTGATCAAGGGATACGAGAACGAAGAGCGAACGCTGAAACAATGGGAGCCGGGCGGCCACCTGGTCGTCCAGTGGTCCACGGGCCGCTGGGGGGTCTCGGCCGACTATGTCCGCGCCGGTGACGGGGTCGAGGTCAAGATCGGCCAGGGTGCCAAGCCGGGTATGGGCGGTCACCTGCTGGGAGCAAAGGTCACCGAAGAGATCGCCGCCATACGCGGCATTCCCGTCGGCAGCGACGCGCTCTCTCCCTGTCGCTACTATGACGTGCAAGACCTGGAGGACATGAAGCGCATGGTCGCCTTCTTGCGCGACGTAACCGACTACCAGGTGCCCATATTCTTCAAGCTCGGTCCCAGCCGCCCCTACGCAGACGTCAAGGCCTGCGTCGAGGCCGGGGCAGACGCCATCTCGATTGATGGGCTGGTAGGCGGCACGGGCGCTTCGCCAACCATCGTCACCCAGGGCGTGGGTATCCCGACGGTGGCTTTGATCCCGCCAGCCGTGCAAGCTCTGAAGGATCTGGGAGTGCATCGGAAAGTCAAGCTCTTCGTCCTGGGCGGCATCCGCCACGGGCTGGACGCCTACAAGGCGCTGGCGATGGGGGCCGATGGCGTCGGTTTCGGCGCGGCAGCCGAGATCGCGATGGGCTGCCGGGCATGTATGGCCTGCGCGACCGGCAAATGCCCCTACGGCATCACCTCGCAGGATCCCGAACTGCGCGCCCGACTCGACCCGGTGGAAGCCGGTCAACGACTGGCGAACTTTATCAAGGCGACGGCGGAGGAGCTCAAGATTCTGACCATGCTTTCTGGTCACGACAATATCCGAGACCTGGGCGAAGAAGATCTGCGCGCCACAGAGCTCAATACAGCGGCCATCACCGGGCTAAAGTTGATCGGCTATGAAAAACGATTGCCCTGGTGGGATAACGGCCGAGGAAGCTGAATTGACCAGGGATATGATCCGTATTTCTATCAAATAGGAGGTAAAGATGTCTGCGATCAAGTTCGAAAACGCCGTTGTGGCAAGCATTCTGGAGGAAGCCATCGAATTTTGCGCCAGGAAAACGGGCCTCAAAGAGAGAGAAAAGGTGCTGGAGGCGATACGTAGAGGCGAGTGCTCTGTCTGCGAATACCTGCGCTATGCGTTGGCAAAAGGGGTAGCCAGGTACCTGGGTTCAATGGACGACACCGTCAAAGCTATCTACGTATTTGAGCCAGAGTATGCGACCGGTATGGACGTGGCGATCCCTGGTCGGCCTAACTTTTCACCTGGAATCAACATGATCGCCAGAGTCAGCCGCAAGAGCGCAGCGTTGTCGTCGGTCGTGGCCTCGTTGAACTCCGCTCTGGCCGAAGAGTGCAAACAACTCGCCTGCCCCAAAGCGAACAGCCTGTGCTTCGGGCTTGACGTCGAAGTGGCCGACGAGAGTGAAGTGCTGAATCGAACGGGTTATGGCGCTTTGATCAGTTCTCTTTCCGTTCGCCCTATGGAGGTCTGGCAGAGATAGACTGATTTCTTTCAGTCCCACCAATCTCCAGGCCATGGGGAACCCCTAGCAAGTTGAGCGGATTGAGCCGCTATATAGGGTGCCTCTTCGAACGGATTCAGGAGTCGGCTGCCAGGTGAATCAACCTGGCTAGGAATTAGGGCAAATAGTATCTAATACTATATGTACCTCCTCTATAGACACCTGGCGAGTGCAAGCGCCAGGTGTCTTGTTTTTTTACCTGGCTCCCGATCACGGCTAGCAGGAATGGCCCAGATCGGCTACAGGCGGCCCCAGCGCCAGCCTACCACCGGCGCGACGCTGCCGTTCAAAAGCCCTCGATCAACCCGGCTGAGGAAACCCAAAGAGCGCCCCTTGCATGATCAAAGTGATGAATACCGCCTGCTCCAACGTCATGTACAGACCACGCACGTCCCCCACCCGGCTGCGATATTCCCTGGCGTGTTCTTCTGACCAGAAGAAGACCGATTTACTTCAAAATGCGTCGATGATGCTGGGATCGTTCAACTTGCAAAAGTCCACGAGCGGCACAAAGACCCGGGGATCAGCTCCCTTCTCCACGACGCGATACGTTAGTTCGGCATCTATTTCGATGTGCAGCGGTTGGGCGCAATGCGCGCATTCCGTCTCGACGACGACCGATAGCGGACCTTCCCGCAGTTGCCCTTGCACGAAGGGCGTCGCAATCGCGTCGATCGCTCAGGCAGCGTACACCCGTTCGCCGGTGTTGAAGGTGACGTGATGCGGTGTCCTGTCGACGGTCACAGGGTACGCCCAAGCAACTGCGCCCCGATCATTTCTGAACAAGAAGGTCTTGTGCCGCTCCAGTTCGTACAGAATGGCGTTCACCCGCGTGATGGGCAGGCTCAACCCTTGCGCGATGGATGCGGGCGCCAGCGGTTCCCCAATCCCTCCAGCGTGAGGGAGTTCCCTGACCACAAAATGGTGGACTCGGCGATGTTCCTCGGACATGAAACCGAGCGATGCTTCGATTTTCTGCGCCTCTCGGAGGATTTGTCCCTGCCAAACCGGATTTGGGAGCGGGATCATGGCGCGCCCAAAGCCCAGCAGTAGGTTATTCATGCTTCGTCTCCTCTCAAAGGGTATCGTTCAACTGTCGGGTCAAGTATAACAGACTGACCAATTGCGTGGTAGTGAAGCCGGTAATAATCCGCTATGATCCAGGTCACGTATTGATGTGACGGGCAGCATTGGCGTAATTTTGACTTCTGTGCAAAGGTAGGCTATACTGAGAACTACCGAGTAGTTTCACCACTCCTACCAAAGTGGTGTATTATATGAGGAGAAAACACCATGAAGAAAACCGATCGCAATTCGCTTGTCACTATTCTTGTGGTCATCCTGATCGGCCTGGGGCTTGCCTGGGCCGGCAGCCAGGGTGGAGTCTCGGCCTTTGGCATCCCGATCTTTGCCTTGTCGGTCGGGCTGGCCTTTCTGATCCAGTGGGCGGTCTTTATCCCATCCTACCTGCTGCAGACCGAGAGGTTCTTTGACCTGACCGGCAGCATCACCTACATCTCGGTGACCACACTGGCCGTGCTGCTCAGCCCAACCGTTGATGGCCGGTCGACCCTGCTGCTGGCCCTGGTGGTGATCTGGGCGGCCCGCCTGGGCACCTTCCTGTTCCGCCGCATCCAAAAGGCAGGGAAGGACGCCCGCTTTGACGAGATCAAGCCCTCCTTCCTCCGCTTCCTCAGCACCTGGACTTTGCAGGGGCTGTGGGTGACCTTCACGCTGGCCGCCGCGCTGGCGGCCATTACCACGACCACCCGCAAGGAATTGGACCTGTTTGCCTTGATCGGCTTCCTGGTCTGGGCTTTCGGGTTCACCATCGAGGTGATGGCCGACACCCAGAAAAGCCGCTTCCGGGCAGATCCCAAGAACAAGGGCGCGTTCATCCACACCGGTCTGTGGGCCTGGTCCCGCCACCCCAACTACTTTGGCGAGATCGTGCTCTGGATCGGAGTGGCCATCATCGCCCTGCCCTCGCTACAAGGCTGGCGGTGGGTCACGCTCATTTCTCCAGTGTTCGTCGCCGTGTTGCTCACCCGTATCAGCGGGGTGCCCATCCTGGAAAAGAGGGCGGATGAAAAATGGGGCGACCAGGAGGCATATGAAGCCTACAAAGAACGCACCTCGGTCTTGATCCCTCGACCTCCCAGATCCAAAACGAGCATCCCATGAAGAACGCAAAATTCCCAACCGTGACCGGTTCGAACCTGCAACGGAATAAACTCGCTCTTCCAAAAGATTTGGGTGTGTTTCATCTCAGTTGGGATTTGGATCGTAGTAGGCGATTTATCGCCGCAACAGCGCGCTGAAGCGCATACTACGAACATCTCTCAACTCATTTGAAACGCACCCAAAAGATTTTGAGGGCGAACTGAACCTGGTCTTGATCGCGTTCCAACAGTGGCAGCAGAGCCAGGTCGACACGTGGATCCCATTCGCCCGGCAACTTGAGCAAACCGATCCGGCGGTGCGCTACTATGAACTGCCGACCATTCAACGACTCAACGTTCTGGCCCGCACGTTCGTCAACGAGGGGATGCGGGCCGGCATCCCCGATCCGGTCGCCCGCGAGCGGACCATCACCCTCTACCTGGACAAGCGCGCCTTCCGTGAGGCGCTCCAGTTGTCCGGCGAGGAGAATATCTATGCGCTTCTCCTCGACCGCCAGGGAAGAGTCTTGTGGCAAGCAGAAGGCTCCTTCACGCCAGAAAAGGGCGAATCCCTGGCGGCGGCCGTTCGGAAAAGACGAGACGCCCAAAGCGCACCATAACGACCGAAAGGAGACAAGCCATGCCCAACGAACCAGGCCCCAACCCCGCCGTCATCGAATCGATCCAGGCGTTGGTTCACAATGAGCCTTTTGCCGTGCTCTGCACCCAGGGCGGCGGCCAACCCTATGGCTCTCTGATCGCCTTTGCTTTCAGCGAGGACCTGCGGACTTTTGTCTTTGCCACGCCGATGGCGACGCGCAAGTACCGCTTGTTGTCCGAATGCGATCACGTGGCCCTGCTCGTAGACGATCGCAGCAGATTCCCGGACGACGCGATGAAGGTGAGCGCAGTCACAGTGACAGGACGGGCCAGCCAGGTGGAACCCGGCGTGGGCTTGGAGCGCTGGGCTGAACTGTTGACGGCCCGCCATCCCTACCTCGAGTCCTTTGTCCAGGCGCCATCGACGGCGCTGTTTCGGGTCGACGTGACGCGCTACCTGCACGTCACCCGCTTCCAAGAGGTACACGAGTGGCTCTTGGAAGCGGATGAATAATCCCCTTTTCTCGATCGTGCAGATTATCAAACCTGCTGGGATTGCGTCGACTCGGTTTGCTCTTTGACTTTTGCGCAAGGTCGTATTATACTGGTGTTGTCTTCGCACCATGCAAAACACCCCGTGACTCGCGCCAATCCTAATTTGTTGGCGCAACATAACCGGAGATGAACATCTGACCAACAACTGACAGGTTTCATACCGTCACTGATAGGAGGAAATAAGTCAATGGGAAAACGAGTTATTGTCTCTGTCTCTACTTTGGCGATATTGATCGGCATTCTCCTATTCGCACCCACCGTGTATTGTTTCAAACCCGGCAGCCGCGTGCCACTTGGCATCATTCGAGACCACAATGGACCGCCCCAAGAATGGATAACGGCTCTTGTCGAGCGCGAAGGAGGTCTGCCCAAATCAACCGCTGCCTTGACGTGCTACACAGTGACACAATATAACTGCGACATTGGTCTTGCCGAATCTCTTGACGTGTATCCAGTTCAAAGATGGGAGATAGAGCGCGTCACAATCAGCGGTGGGAATCTTTTACCGAGTGTTCTCAGAGGAGAGCTGATCTACTCAATCAACGTCGATATGCATATCCACTATACTGATGGAGAGAGTATCGTGTTTCGATGGGATACATGGCGCTATGGATGGTCCTTTGGACCAATCGCCATAGACACAGGCGGCGGTCCCACAGGCGACCTTTCCCTCATATCATCGAATACCGGCTAGCAGTTAGGGCACATCGCGCCAGCTTGTGCTCAGCCTGGCTAATCTCGATTGTTTCAATTGCTCTGCGCTTGAGAAGTCATCACACTGGCGAGGGCGTCGACACCAGATCCGTCAGGAAAAACATCGCGTATGTCAGAGCACATGGTCAAGATATGGCAGCAAATCATAGTCGGCAACCAAAACGAACATGGCACCTGTGTTGTCCTGATGGAGCCTGAGGAAAATCCTGCGGATCAGGCAAAAGAGATCCTCAAGGAGTAAGGAGGGGCATGAAAAAGTCACGACTCCCAATCTACACGTTTCTGGCAGTGTTTCTTTCCATCGCCATCGTCGGCGTTTTCGTCGTCCCGTTTTTGCTAAACACACTGCGGCACATCTATCTCGAGCTTCAAGCCGACGTCAACTACCGCCAGGCCCGGTCGATGGCCCAATTCATCCAGAAGCAACTGGATGATGGCCAGCCCGAGAGCAAAGTCATTGAGGACTTTCAGGCCAGCATCGCGGGCATGCAGTTCGATCGCGGCTACGTCTGCGTCGTGGATCAGGAATCCATCAATTACCTGTGTCACCCGATGGTTCAAGTCCTGGGGACATCGGTGGCGAACAAGATGGCCCTGTACGACGATAATTTTGACGGTGCCAATCTCGTTCCGTGGGAGCGGCTGATACAGGCGGGGCAAAGCGGAGGCGGCTTGCTGCACTATGAGATCGAGCAACCCGACGAGATCGTCTACTTTTACTCCATTCCTGGGGTAAACTGGACGGTCTCTTCCCACGAAAACAGCGAGCGCATCGCCCAAGAGATCAACGCGCTCTCCAGGATAACCGTCATCGGGTCACTCCTCTTTGCCCTCTTCATCGCATTTCCGATCTCATTCGCCGTGAGGAACGTGAACCGCCGATACGAGAATCAAATTCTGCGCGAACAGGAGAAATCAGATCGTCTACTGCTAAACATCCTGCCAGCGCCCATCGCGGAACGGATGAAGGATCAGGAAACGATGATCGCGGACCATTACGCGCACGTCTCGGTCATGTTCTGCGACATTGTCGATTTCACGCCGTTCTCTGCGAACATCAGCCCAGAGAAACTGGTCGGCTTTTTGAACACGGTTTTCTCGGAGTTTGACAGAATCAGCGACAAGTTTGGCCTGGAGAAAATAAAGACCCTGGGCGACTCGTACATGGCGGTTTGCGGTGTGCCCGAGAGAACAAAAGACCACGCCAGGCCCGTCGCGCTGGCTGCCCTCGAGATGCTGACCACCGTGAAGAAAATCGACGCGAACCTGAACGTCCGCATTGGCATCCATTCCGGAGAAGTGGTCGCGGGCGTGATCGGGACGAAAAAGTTCAGCTACGACCTGTGGGGCGATACGGTGAACACCGCGTCCAGGCTGCAATCGCACAGCCCCGAGGGCGAGATCCATTGCAGTGACTCCACCTACGAGTTGCTCAAGGAAGAATTCGATTTCAGGGACAACGGGCTGGTGGAGTTGAAAGGGAAAGGAAAGCTGCATACCTATTCCTTATTGGGGCCCAAGCAATAAACCGACAGGAGCAGGCAGCACAAAGCCGCCTCGTGAGGCGGCTTTGTGCTGTGCTATAATTAGGGGGAGACAATCTACTTGACTTCGATGACTGCCCCGGCTTCTTCCAATTTGGATCTGGCGTCCTCAGCTGCTTCCTTCGAGACGGCTTCCATCACAGCAGCGGGCGCGCCGTCCACCAGATCCTTCGCCTCCCTCAAGCCCAGCGCGGTGAGTTGCCTCACGGCCTTGATCACCTGGATCTTTTTGGGGCCGATCTCCTTGATGACGACGTCAAACTCGGTCTGTTCCTCTTCCGGTTCGGCGACGCCAGCGGCTGCTGCCGGCATCGGACCCATCGCCATCGGCGCTGCCGCACTCACGCCTAACTTTTCCTCCAGCATCGTGACCAACTCGGATGCTTCCAACAATGTCAGTTTGCTGATCTCTTCCACAATATTTGCTAATTCTGCCACAGTTTCTTTGCCTCCTTGCTAAGATTGTGTGCTTGTATGCTCATGCTTATACTCTCTGATCTAACCTTCACTCAGGCGGCCACCTCGACGGCAGGCTCAGAACCAGCCGACTCCTCCAACTTGTCCGCATAGGCCTGCACCACGTTGAGGATCTGCCGGATACCGCTGGCAATGACGCCGACCACCTGGGAAGCTGGCGCATTGATGGTGCCGAGCGCCTGGGCCAGGAGCACCTCCCGCGACGGCAGGTTGGCGATGTCGCTCACCTGATCCGCCGAAAGCGGGACAGCCCCCATCCAGCCACCCTTGATGCGCAGCACCTTTGTATCCTTGGCCATGTCCACCAGAACCTTTGCCACCGCCGGCACTTTGTCGTAGCAAAAGCCAACCGCCGTCGGCTCGACCAGCCACTCATCGGGCAGTGATATGCCAACCTCCTCCAAGGCCAGCAACAGCAAGCGGTTCTTGACCACCTGGAACTTGCCGTCGATCGGACGTAGTTCATTCCTGATTTTGCTCATCTCACTCACATCCAGCCCCTTGTAATCTGCCAGGATGATCCCCTGGCCGCGTTCAAGTTGCTCGATGTATTGTGCGACGAGTTCGTTCTTACGCTCTCTTGAAAGTGCCAATCTCTCTTACCTCCTTCTGTTGTACAAAGAAAAATCCCCGCGCCGCGCCGACGCAGGGACATTTCTCCAAAAATGGATGCCGGACGTTTTGTATCCGACCGTGTCTCGCCTCGGCAGGCTCACATTAAGCGCCTCGGGGCGCACCTGCTGTCTCTGGCTACAAGTTGTTTCAAACGACTCTAGAACGAAGCCTCCAATGATTGCGCGTCTGCTGGATCGATCTTGATCCCAGGCCCCATCGAAGAGGTGACCGTGATCTTGCGAATGTACCTACCCTTGGAAGCAGCGGGTTTAGCCCTCTTGACAGCATACATGATCGCGGTAAAGTTGTCAAGCAGATTCTCGAGCGGGAAGCTGACCTTGCCGATAGGCGTGTGCAGATTTGCCCCTTTGTCCACGCGGAACTCTACGCGGCCCGCCTTTGTCTCTTGAATCATACGCGGCAGGTCATCGGGTTGAACCATCGTGCCGGCCTTGGGATTGGGCATCAATCCTCGCGGGCCTAGCACACGCCCCAGGCGTCCCACTTTGCCCATCATCGAAGGGACGGCGAGCGCCACATCGAACTCGGTCCAGCCATCCTCGATCTTTTTGAGCCATTCGTCGTCAGAAGCTACGTAATCGGCCCCGGCCTCGCGGGCGATCTTGTCCGCCTCGCCGGAGGCAAAGACGAGCACGCGCACTTCTTTGCCCAGGCCGTGGGGGAGTTGGACTACATCGCGCACCTGTTGATCGGCGTGACGCGGGTCCACCCCCAGTTGAAAATGCACCTCGACTGTCTCGTCAAAATTGACGTAGCTGGTTTCTTTTACCAGCTCCAGCGCTTCCCGCGACGGATACTCTCGCTCGCGGTCTATTTTCTCCAGTGCTTCACGATATTTTCTTCCTCGCGGCATCGTTCCTCCAAAGGTGGTTTTAACGGGCCAGGCCCTCCCACAACTTAGCTAATTCTGATCCCCATACCCCGGGCAGTGCCTTCAATCTGTCGAACTGCGCCTTCGAAATCAATGGCGTTCAGATCTTTCATTTTCGTCTTGGCGATCTCTTCCAACTGAGCGCGTGTGATGGTCCCTGCGTTCTCTCGGCCAGGATCCGAGGCGCCACGATCGACGCCGGCCGCCTTGCGCAGCAGATCGGCCGTCGGCGGCGTCTTGAGCACAAAATTGAACGAACCATCCTGGTAGATGGTGATCTCGGCAGGGATGATGTTTCCCATCTGGCTGCTCGTCCGGGCATTATATTCCTTGCAGAATTGCATCAGGTTAATCCCATGCTGCGCCAGCGCCGGTCCCACCGGCGGGGCCGGGTTCGCCTTTCCGGCTGCGATTTGCAATTTGACTACTGCTTTAACTTTTTTCATTGCTCTCCATCTATTCCGTATTCAGCACCAGCAAAAACCATCGGATTTGTCGCAGGGTGATCTTTGCGAGGTGCCGTTGTTCGTTCGCGACGTCACGTTCTCTCCACCTGCAAAAAGTCAAGTTCGACCGGCGTCTCGCGGCCAAAGAAGGAAACCAGCACCCGCACCAGTGCTCGCTCCATGTCAATCTCGTCCACCACGCCGATGAACTCGTCAAAAGGCCCGTCGATGATGCGTACCTTTTCGCCCTTTTTGAAGGTGACCTTGATCTTGGGAGCCTCGGACTCCATGCGCTCCATGATGGACTCGATCTCGGCAGGGCGCAGAGGTGTCGGCTTATTCCCCATCCCCACAAACCCGGTGACGCCAGACGTTTCGCGCACCGCGTACCACGAATCATCATCCATGATCATCTGCACCAGGACGTAACCCGGAAAGATACGCCGCTCGACCGTCCGCCGTTTCCCTTGACGGACTTCCATTTCGTCCTCGGTCGGGATCACAACCTGAAAGATCTTGTCCTGCATCCCCAGCGACTCGATGCGCTGTTCCAGGTTATGCTTGAGCTTCTGTTCGCGGCCAGAATAACAATGGACAACGTACCAGGCGCGACCATCATCAGGCACAGATGTCTCATCAGGAAGAGCTTCTGCCGCTTCTTCAACCTCGTCCGCGTCCGTCTTGGGTTCTATTGCGAGTTCTGTATCAACTTGGTCTTCCTGCGCGAACATCGCTGTTCTCCAACCTGCGTATCTATACGTTCTGGCGGTTCAGGATGATGAGGGTCACTACACTTGCGACCGCGACGACGATCACCACGCCATAAGCGATTGCGCTGCCACTAACCAACCCCCCCACTTCCAAGGAAAACAAATAGTCCGACAAGCCCAAAAGTAAGGCCATAGAGATCGTGACAGCCAAGACGATTTTCGTCAGGTTCTCCGCTTCCTGGCGAGTGGGCCAGTGCACCTTGCGCATTTCCGATCGTGTGTCGCGCAAGTAGCGCACAATCGCATTATCCCGCCATCCTATCTTCTTTTTCGTTTTTGACCTGGCCACGTATGAACACTCCTGCTATAAAATTCTCTTAACACCTCAAGACACCGCCACCTACGTCGGCGGTGTCTTGAGGCCTACTCAGGCAGGCCAGGCAGGAATCGAACCCGCAACCTACGGTTTTGGAGACCGTTGCTCTGCCTAGTTGAGCTACTGGCCTGTGAACCTGCTACCTGGTCTCTCGGTGCAATGTATGCTCACCGCAGCGAGGACAGTATTTTTTCAACTCGATACGACTGGGATCGTTACGAAAGTTCTTTTTGGTTGTATAATTGCGCTCCCTACACTCGGTACAAGCAAGGGTAAACACTCTTCGAGCCGCCTTCTTTGCCATTCCACATCCTCATTTGTTAATTTTTGCGCAAAGCCCACGATGGGAATCGAACCCATGACCTCATCCTTACCAAGAATGTGCTCTACCGACTGAGCTACGTGGGCCGATCTTGGATTGCTGGCCCAACCAGACTCTAATTTTACCTCATTTTGCCAAAGTGTCAAATCGGCGTGATGCGTGGGTATAATTCAAAAGTCTGGGGAGCTTTCGACGTAGCCGCGCTTTCCATAGCGCGCAGGCCCGCGAGGTATGGAAACCTCGGCTACATAGCCCCGTTTTATTGAAAAGATACAGTCTGGAAAAAAAAGAAACCTGTCCCCCAGAGTTCTGAATTATACCC
>DAOTUB010000237.1:0-6381 GCA_034437455.1 Anaerolineae bacterium
CGGCCACCAGATAATAGGCATCCTCTTTCCAGCGTGGCGCGTCGTCCGGCAGCCAGGGAACGACATAGCGGTACATATCGGCCACAGTGCCGGGCGGATGGCCCAGCCCGCGCCGCAGGGCAGCCAGCGCGCCGCGGTCTTCGCGCTTGCTTTCCAGATAGTTGACGAACGGGTGTCCTTTTTCTTCCATCAAAGCCTCCTTATGAGTTGGAACATGTGCTATATATTCAAGATTGAAACGCTTTCTTCAGTCCAGCGCCCAGTTGCCCACGGGCGCGAACGACGGCCTTGAGTTTGTGCGGGTCGTGACTCACGTTGTCGGCCACGCGGTCGAAGGCATCCCAGGCCGCTTGCCTGAGCGTCTCCTGCCAGTCGGTCAAAGCGGCTACGGCATCTTTCAGCAGGGCCTCCATCGTCTCCTGGAACGGCGTCTCCAGTTGCACCCAGTAGTAACGCCCGACAGCCCACTGGCCCATCAGTTGGTCCAGATCCTCACGGGCCGGTTGTCTTCCCCCTTTGATATCGGCCTCGGGCGAGAGGATGAGGGTTGCCAGGGTGCGGATCGCGCCCCAGAGCTGACTGGAGACGCTCCCGGCTACTTTCAACGCATCGTTCAGTCGCTCGACCAGGATTTCCTCCCGCAAGTATTCAAGCGGCAGCGGCATGTGCTCGCTGCGGTAGAAGTTGACCTTGGCGCGACTCTTCGACATACCGAGCGCCATATAGCGGCGGGTCTGGTGGATCTCAAGGCATCCCTCATCTACTAGCTCGGCGAGCCAGTCAAACACCAGCGGCGGGCGATATCCTTTGGAGCGCAGGCGGAAAAGAGCCGCGCTGTCGCGCCAGAGCGCACGCCCTTCGCGGAATGAGAGTGATCGAAGATCGCCTTTGTCTGTGTCGGTGTAATGCATCATCGGCTCCAGAATACCGCCCTTCAAACGCAGGGCCGGCGCCTCGGTCATTCCTCGCACGACAAGGCCATCGGCAGTCGATTCTGGGAAGAACAGAATGCGGCGGTTCTGCCACGTGAGATAGTCCAGGTAGCCCAGGGGGACGGAGCGTTCAGGCGTAAAGGGATCGTCCATCTCCCAGACCGGTCGGTCGTTCTGCTTCGCCTGGCCCGGAAGCTTTTCGTCCGGATAGCGCAGCAAATTGAGCGCCAGGGTCTCAAAGAGATTCTCGCCCTGCACGAGAAAGACGATGCCGCCGGTGCAAGGTGCATCGGTGTGTGAAAGACGCCCCATGCCGAACCCGCCTAATCCAAAGGACTGGATGGCGAGCAAGGCCCGCGCGGCTTCGCCGGGCGTGAGAGCGGGATTGTCCTCCTCCAGGTGATGATCAAAGAGCGTGGCGTTGCTGCCATGGGCCACCTCGTGGATCAGCCGATTGATGGGCGCGGGTTCCGGGACGCGCTCATCGGCGGCCTGGTAGAAAGGACGGTCGGGATCGAAGAGGTTGAAATAGGGGCGACAGTCACCCAGGTAGGTGTCCAGCCGCTGCTCATCCCATCGACCGGCTTTCCAGAGTTGATCCCACTCGCGCCAGTCGCGTGGCCCATCGAAGGCCCGGTGCAGCACAGCCAGGAGCAAGCGGTGAAGCGCGACCGTCACCAGGGGCGATTCGCCGTGAAGCTCGCGCAAATGATGAGAGCGGATCAGGACATCGCGCAGGCTTAACGCCATTGGCGTGCCGTCGACACGGGTACAAGGTATCCATGGGGATTCCAGCAGATTGAAGGTTTGATTCATGACATCTCCTTTTCGATTTCCAGTCCGAATTCGGTGCTCAGGCGAAGCGCATAAGGGGTACCCTCAAGTGGACAGAGGCCATTTGTGAAGATCACCACGCGATGATCGTTCAATAGCGGATGCTTGCGCCAACCGGTAGATATTGGTTGATCCAGGAAATGTTGCACCACCGCTCGATGACTTACATTTAGTGTATATCGGGCAAGCTTTTCGGTCAACTCGGGGTCCGGCTCCTCGGTGAGGTCCACGACCGGCCCGCTGCCATCGGGCTCCAACGTCAACACGGCCTCGGTGCGATGGAGGCAGACCAGGGGGATACTCGGCGGCCCAAGACGGGTGAGCGCCCGTAATGCCTTGTGGAGTTCGGGGCTTTCCTCCTCCAGCATTGGGTTGCGCTGTTTAAGAAAGTGCTCGTCTTGTGGCTTGGGGATGAGGCGTTTCTGTGCTTCATCGACCTCCTCATCCTCGTCCTTTTCCATTTTCCGCCGGGCTTTTGCCAAATCATTGACGACGGTCGCCGAGAGATCCTCGTCCACCGGCGCCTCTGCTCCGTAGACTGTCTCAATCAGTGTTTCTGTATTCTGTGGAAGCTCTATCCGCTCTTGCTCCTTCAGGGCTAGATAAGAGCGCAGCAATACGTAGCGTGCGTAGATATAGGTATCTGGGCCAAAGTCGAAAGCGTCTTCTTGGACGTCCGGCCTGGTGATCAATAGGCATGGCGTCGCGAGGGTATCGGGCCGGGCGTCTCGTTGATGGCGGTGGAGCCGTCCGGCGCGTTGAATCAGCAGGTCAACCGGGGCCAGGTCGCTGACCATCAGGTCAAAGTCCAGGTCCAGACTCTGCTCAATGACCTGGGTGGCGACAACGACGGCTTTCTCCGGCCGCTCGCCGTCCTTTCCAAAGCGAGAGAGGACATCCTGCTCAATCCCATCGCGCCAGGCCGAGGGAAATCGGGCGTGGAAGAGAATTAGATCATCCTTGGGGACAAGATCAGTATCCCGCAGGGCGCGGTATACCTCCTGAGCCCGTCTGACTGTATTACAGATGACGGCGGCGCATCCGCCATCGCATAAAGCACTCTCCAGTTGTTCGACGATTGATACAGTGTCCCGCTCGATCCACCTCAGCGCTACGGTGCGACTCTCGGAAACTCCCAGTGGCTCTACGCCAACTTTGCCGTCCGTTGCCCAGGTGATGGCCGGATAAGATACGTCCGGCATATCCTCATCCGTCACACCGGCATAGGCTTGCAACAGGTCGCGTCTCGACCGCGCTGGGAGTGTGGCGGATAGAATGACCACCGAGGCGCCGATGGCCCGCAGCCAGCTCAGCAGTCGCTGGAAGAGGGTGGACATATAGGTATCGTAGGCGTGTACCTCGTCAAAGATGATGGTCTTGTGACTGAGTCCGAGGAGCCGAACGAAGAAGTGGCGCGTCTGTAGCACGCTGAGGAACGTCTGATCGACGGTGCCGACGCCAAAGGTGGACAGCAAGGTGCGCTTGCGTGGCAGGAACCATTTCATCGCGGACAGGGTGCCGCCCTCGCGCTCGTCGGTGGTCTTCAAGGATAGATCTTTCATATCCTTCGACCATCGAGCCTGGCTGTGGATCAGGTGCAGGTTTACCAGACTGTCCGGGTAGCGATGCGCCAGCATCTCTTTTACCCGGGTGAACATCTGGTTGCTGGTGGCCATAGTGGGCATCGCCACGTACATTCCTCGCTGCTGGCAGGTGTGCGCCCAGTGGTTGGCCAAATACAGAGCAGCCTCGGTCTTGCCGGTGCCCGTAGGAGCCTCGATGATCACCAGCGAAGGGCGATCCAATTGCGCTGCCAAGTTGACGGCTACTTCTTGCATGGGGTTAGGATCAAAGGGAAACAGGCTCTGGAACGCAGCAGGCTCTGCCGGAGGCTGCCACCCGATCCAGCCTAATGTCCGCAAAGTCTCATGGGCCTGCTCGGCGGCTTGCTCGAAGTAGTGTTCAGGCTCTATCGGGGCCTCTCGATAGGGAAAATACTTTTCCATTGAGCCGATCCAGTCGGCAGTGGAGACCAAGCCGGATAGCAACGTCAGCAAAGCATTTGTTTCCACTTGTGTTTCCCCCAGATGCTCAATGCGTGGCGGCACCAGGAGGTTTTGAAGCACGTGGAAAAGCTCGTGCCGGATTTCATCCCAAGCATTGTCCCCTACCTGGGTCGACTTGAGCCCCTGTACGTCTCCAGGCGGAGGCCATGCCCCGTGATGCCCACCTACGCCTCGGGCGATCTTTTTCGCCGAACGGCGCGACAAGCCACTTTCTTCTTTGAGCAAGGTTTCCAGCGATTCAGCCGAGATGGTACCGTGAGGGCAAGATTGTCGCGAGAAGAGCTGGGGGAACGATAGGCCTGCTTTGGCCAGCGAGGACTGAGCTGGCGCATACTTCCGCTGGAAGCAAGGGCTGGCTTTACCCAGATCGTGCAATCCGGCCCAGAAGGCGATCAGGCGACCGGCGCCATCCTCGTCCAGGCCCAACGTGTCGGCGAATTGGGCACGGACGCTGTCGGTCAGCACGTCGTTCCACATCGCCAGGGCTACCTGGGCCACATCGATCATGTGGCAGATCAGCGGATGGGTCTCTGTCTTGTCATCGTTGGTCTTGGCCCACAGCCTTTGCCAGGTTGGGATTGGCTTGAAGCCATACAGATCTGCCAATCTCTTTGTTTCGTTCATCAAGCTTCTCTTCAACTCCTCTGGCCCCAATACCTCCACGTCCGCGCCCCAACTGCGCACCCACGGTATGAAATCGGTCAGGTCGGCGATTTGTGCCGTCCAGATGCACCCGCCGGGGTGGTCTGGATCATCGGCGAGCGCTTGCGAGGGATGCCAGTGCGTCTCCCGCACGCGCCGCGTCACCTTGTGGCTAAAGCGTAGTTTGACCGGGATCAACGTCTCCCCCGAAATGATGGACCATGCATGGCGCAAGATATCCAACCCGGGAAAATCCACCGGCACTGTGTACTCTTCCGCCGTTAGGCTGGCCGCCTGAATGCGCTCTAGCTTGTACGTCCGCAGGTCATCCACGATGCTGCTATGCCCGATGGCGTACGTCGCGTAACCGATGGCTGACGGCTCTAGCAGGTAGGGCGCAAAATTAGTCTGGAAAGGGTTGCCGCGCAGCGGGTGGTAGGTGATGGTCACGCGACGGCGGTAGATATAACTCTGCATCAGCGTGCGGAACACGCGACTGTAGCCTTCGTCGCCGGGCCGTTGAGCCAGCTCTAGCGCAGCCTGGTGAATCTCGCGCCCCACGTCCAGGTCGCCGGTCAGTGCTTCGGCCAGCTTGACCAGGGCCATCTCGGCCGACTCGTTGCGCTTGTCATGCTGCTTGACCAGCAAGCGCGTGGCCAGGTACAGCGTCATGGCCTCTTCGGGCGAGACGTCCAGGCGGCGCAAGCGCGTGTGTGTGTAAGGCATCATCACCCACAGCGTGCCTTCCTTGTACACCTGACCCTGCTTCTCTAACTCGTGTAAATAATTGTTGACCGCCCGCCGCTCAAAGTTTAACTTTTTAGCGATTTCCTGTTCTTTCAACCCGTTGGGAAACCGCTCTAACAAGCGGTGGACCAACTCGACCCGTTTCTGTTTCGTATCTTGATCTGTCCTGGGCATCTACACCCTCCTGCCAAGCTCGCTCGACGTTCAAAGACAATGATGCTCTACCTCTATTATAATCCCCAGTTGGAAAATTATTTCGATTTCTTTGCCAAATCCGGCTAATATTCCGCCAACCACAGCCGGCCCTCCTTGTAAACACACCCTTGCCCTTGCAGCTCGTGCAAATAATTATTGACGGTCCGCCGTTGCCAACCTAACGTTTGGGCAATCTCGGACTCACGCAGGCCGAAAGCATGGGCGCGCAACACACGTTGGACGCTGCGGCTTTTCTGTGCCTTTTGTCCCTTGAACAAACGGGCCATATTACACCTCCTGAAAGTAAAGGCTCTCTTACTCTCAGGATAATGGCCCTTTGGAAAGTTTTGTTCCAACTTTTTCAGGGATCGCACCTTTTTCTTCTGGATTTCGACTGCAATCGCGGTGAAAAAACGTACAGACAAAACACGTGACCCAGATGCCCCCCAGCATCTATCAAACACATAGCCGCCACTGGCGGACCTGTGTCGGCAGGTCCGCCCCTGATGGTGGCGGTCTTTTGTGCGCGTCGTGAGGCGCGCCATCATCTGGCTCCTGCTGGACGACGTTGACACTTTAACAACAAAAAATATAACTTATTATAGTGTTTATCAGTATACCATTTTGTCAATCAATGTGCAACTGGCGTGCAACCTGCGCTACTACAGATGTAACGTCCCCCCTTGCGCCCATGCGGTTAGAATGCGAAAATATGCGTTACGGAGGCAGAATTTCGCAGCGATTTCAAATCTTTCATCTAGCCACCTATCACTTTGGTACATTAAAAGCGGGAAAGGTTGTGGAACGCTCCTGATATAATAAAGTAAGAACATCCAATGTAAGCGTTCAGGGGGGATCCCCCATCGAATTCTAAGCAATTTCTAGCGTTTCTCTAGCACTATTCAAATACAAGTGTTTTATAGTCACAATATGATTCAGGAAACACAGCCAAAGCAAATGCCCTT
>DAOTUB010000238.1:0-9210 GCA_034437455.1 Anaerolineae bacterium
ATCAACTGTTTTGAATTTGCGTGCCATAATCGTTGCTCCTTGCCACAGACATCAGGTTTGTTTAGATGGCCGCAATTTTACCGCAAATCGAGTTCGGAGGGAAGTCGCCTCTCCGACAAACTGCTAGTCTCTCCAGTTTGTCCTGCATCTCGTCGGTGATGACCGTGACCTGCGCCTCATCCCACCGCTCGGCGCTGGCGAGCACGCGATTGAAACCCTGCCCACCGGTCAGATCGGCCAGACGAGCGCGGGTGGTGTAGAACTGGGCGTTGCCACCAAAGTTCGGCGGTTGCACCGTCGCGTCATAGAGGACGCCTCCTACCTCAACGGTATACTCGCGGTCGCCGATGCGTACATAGACCTGGTCTCCGTGGTGGATGTCGAAGGCGACGTCGGAGCCTTGACCCACCGCGAAGACTCTCCGACGCGGCCAAGCGCCGCTGAGCAAGTCCAGTTTGGCGAGCTGCTGATCGTCATAGTCGTCGCGAGCGATCAGGCCACCGGGCGACCATTCGTCGTCGGGGGAGAGCCGCCATTCGAGGGTGGTTGCCACATACCCTTCCACCGTTGCGACGCCTCTCATGCGCTCCAAAGCCGCGAGCGTGTCGTCGTCGACGCTGGGGTTGGTCCACAGGTTGATCATCGCGGGCGAGGAGGCTTGCCAGATCTCTTCCATCCCACGATGAGATAATTCCTGGTGCCGACGATCATGCCGATGGCAAAAGCGCCCATCGCGATAATCAGCACCACCTGCAACGTGCGGCTCTTGTTGCTCCACAGATCCCGCCAGATTTTGCGCCACATCGTGTTCATTGCCCAAACTCCCCTCATCGAGTCAATTTGAACCCAGAGCAACAATACCACGCCCGCAAGAGGTTTACCTATCGGCCAGCTACAACCCGCAAAGAGTTTGCGGATTTCAGAGACCGAGGGGGTTTACAAAGAAGGTGACAAGGAATATGGAGAGTAATTTTCAGCTTTGCCGGCGCGCGCAAATTTTGCCAAGCTCACCAGGATGTAGTATAATACTGGAGAACATTTGTAACTAGATATTTTCAGGGGAGCCTGAGGAACCAGGCTGAGAGGGTGCTTTTGGTCACAGACCGCCCGCACCGACCCTTGGAACCTGATCTGGGTAATGCCAGCGGAGGGAGATGGTCAGATTGTGTAATGGAAACGTCCCGCTGGTCGGGGCGTTTTTTTTTGTGAGGTGAAGATGCGCACAGTTATCTTTGCCAACGGAGAGTTTCCCAATCCGCAGACCACGCGGGACCTGCTACGCCCTGATGATTTTATCATCGCTGCTAATGGGGGGACGCGACACGCCCTGTCCATCGGCGTGACTCCTCACATAGTCATCGGCGACCTCGACTCGCTCTCTACCGACGACCAGGCTCTCGTGGAGGCGGCCGGTTCGCCGATCGTTCGCTTCTCGCCCCGCAAGGACGAGACCGACCTGGAGCTGGCGCTCCTTCACGCCGCACGTGAGGGGGCGACCGAGATCGTCATCCTGGCAGCACTGGGGGGGCGGCTAGATCAGACGCTTGCCAACGTGCTGCTGCTGGCGCTGCCCGAGTTGGAGGGGCTGGACGTGCGCATCGTCGAGGGACGGCAAGAGACCTTCCTCATCCAGGACGAGGCGCTCATTGAGGGCCAGCCCGGCGATACCGTCTCCCTCATCCCGCTGGGCGGCGACGCGGTAGGCGTGACGGCTGAGGGATTAGAATGGCCGCTGAACGATTCCTCTCTACGCTTTGGACTGGCGCGAGGGGTGAGTAATGTGCTGGTGAAAGAGCAAGCCTGCGTGTGCGTGCGACGCGGATTGCTCCTCTGTGTGGTTACGCACGCAGACAAGCAACTATGAGGAGATGAAAAATGAAACATATACTTGTGCTCGCTCTGATTGGATTGTTGGCATTGACGGCTTGCGGCCCTGGTCCGGCTGTCCCAACCGTGACCCCAGTACCGACGATACCGCCTGAGACCCCGACGCCGCCCGAACCCCGTCAGGTGCGGGTGATGACCCACGACAGCTTTGACATCAGCGAGGAGACCATCGCCGCCTTCGAGGAGCAGCACGACGCTACAGTCGAGATCCTCCAGGCCGGCGACGCGGGCGTGGTCCTCAACCAGGCCATCCTCAGCGCCGACAATCCCCTGGCCGACGTCCTCTACGGCGTCGACAATACCCTGCTCAGTCGGGCGCTGGAGGCGGGCATCTTTGAACCCTACGAGTCGCCGAGCCTGGCCGAGATCCCCGACCGCCTGGAACTCGACGACCAGCACCGTGCCCTGCCGGTGGACTATGGCAACGTCTGCCTCAACTACGACAAGGGCTGGTTCGCCGAGCAAGGTTTGGTGCCACCCGCGAATCTGGAGGATCTGGTCAAGCCTGAGTACAAGGGACTGACGGTGGTGGAGAACGCCGCCACGTCGTCGCCGGGACTGGCCTTTTTGCTGGCGACGATAGGCCACTTTGGCGAGACGGGCGACTATACCTATCTGGATTACTGGGCCGCTCTGCGGGAAAACGACGTGCTCGTGACCGAGGGATGGGAGGACGCTTACTGGGGCCAATTCACCTACGGCTCTGGCGGTGAGGGCGAGCGGCCCATCGTCGTCAGCTACGCCTCCAGCCCGCCCGTCGAGGTCTACTTTGCCGAGGAACCTTTCGACGAGGCTCCCACGGCGGCAGTCGTCAGCGACGGCAGTTGCTTCCGCCAGATCGAGTTCGTCGGCATCCTCAGGGGCGCGCAGAACCGCGAATTGGCAGAAGCGTGGGTGGACTTTATGCTCGGTACAATTTTCCAGAAAGACATCCCGTTACACATGTTCATGTTCCCCGCCAACGAGCAGGCCGCCCTGCCAGAGGTCTTTGCCAAATTCGCCGTCGTCCCCGAACATCCGGCCGAGGTGGACTATGCCGCCATCGAGGCCAACCGGGAAGCGTGGATCGAGGCCTGGACCGAGACCGTGCTGAGATGAGGCCGGACAAGGAAAAGAGGAGAGGGGGAGACAGGGAGAAGAGGAGACAGAGAGGGAAAAATCCCCTCTCCTTGTCCCCCTATCTCCTTGTCTCCGTGCCGCTTGTCTTTTTGCTCCTGTTTTACTTTTACCCGCTCGCCTCCATCCTGACCCTCTCCTTCGCGTCAGAGGGACATTTCAGCCTGGCTCCACTGGCAAAGCTGTTCAGCACATCTCACTATCTGGAGACGTTCTGGTTCACCACCTGGCAGGCGGCGGTCTCCACGCTGCTGACGGTCGGGCTGGCGTTGCCGGGGGCCTACGTCTTTGCCCGCTACGATTTCCCCGCCAAGTCGCTCGTCCAGGCCTTGACGACCGTGCCGTTCGTGCTGCCCACCATCGTCGTCGCGCTCGCCTTTACCGCGCTGCTGGGGCCTCGCGGCCTGCTCAACACAGGCCTGATGTCGATCCTGGGCCTTGAGCGACCGCCGCTCGATCTCCAGCACACGCTCGCCATCATCCTGCTGGCCCACGTGTTCTACAATTATGTGCTGGTATTGCGCATCGTGGGGACCTTATGGTCGAATCTCGATCCCCGCTTGGAAGAAGCCGCTCGCATGCTGGGAGCCAGCCGTTGGCGCGCCTTCCGCGAGGTGACACTCCCCCTGCTGATCCCGGCCATCGGCGCGGCGGCGTTGCTCACCTTTATCTTTTGCTTCACCAGCTTTGGCGTCGTCCTCGTCCTCGGCGGATCGCGCTTTGCCACGCTGGAGGTAGAGATCTATCGCCAGACGATCCACTATCTCAACCTGCCGCTGGCGGCGGCGCTCTCCCTGATCCAGATCCTCTTCACCTTCGGGCTGATGGCGGCCTACACGCGGCTCCAGGCGCGCGCGACGCTGCCCTTGGAATTGCGGGCGCGACGAGTGACACAGCGTCGACCGCGTCACTGGCGCGAATGGCTCGTCGTCACGGTCAACGTGGGGCTGATGCTGGCTCTGCTGGTGATGCCGTTGGCCGCGCTTGTCGAACGCTCGCTGACGCTCTCCAACAAAGAGGGCGCATCGCTCTCCTTCTACCGCCAGTTGTTCGACAACCCTCGTGGCTCGGCCTTTTACGTGCCGCCAGTGGCGGCGGTGCGCAACTCGGTCGGATTCGCGCTGGCGACGACGGCGCTTTCCGTCGCGCTGGGGCTGACAGCGGCGTCGGTGCTGGATAATCGAGGAGGTGGGACAGCCTGTCCAGGCTGTCGGCAGGCTCGAAAGCCTGCCCTACAGCGGTTACTCGACCCCGTGCTCATGCTGCCACTGGGAACCTCCGCCGTCACGCTGGGCCTGGGCTACATCGTCGCGCTGGATGAGCCGCCGCTCAATTTGCGCACTTCGCCCCTGCTGGTCGTGCTCGCCCACACCCTCGTCGCGCTCCCCTTCGTCGTGCGGAGCGTGCTGCCGGCGCTGCGCTCCATCCAGCCCCAACTGCGCGAGGCGGCGGCACTCCTGGGCGCCTCGCCCTGGCGCGTCTGGCGCGAGGTCGATCTGCCCATCGTGGCACGGGCGGTGCTGGTGGGGGCCGTCTTTGCCTTTACCATCTCGATGGGCGAGTTCGGCGCCACCAGCCTGATCGCCCGGCCAGAGCGCCCCACGATGCCCGTCGCCATCTACCGCTTCCTGGGCCGTCCTGGCGCGGCCAACTACGGCCAGGCGCTGGCGATGTCCACCTTGCTGATGCTCGTCTGCACGCTAGGATTTCTGGCGATTGAGCGCTTCCGCGTGGGGGAGGTGGGGGAATTCTGACGTGGGTTGTGGCGCGACGTGGTTCGTGATACAATATCGCTCAGGTACTCTTCAACCAACGAATAAGAGCGTATGGATGATCTTTGAGATCAGATAGTAAATGCTATCCGAGTTGTCCAATCCCAGGTACGTTGGAGACCAGGAAGCGCGGCGCGTCATTTACTGAAATGCAAACTCCGCGGCCATCTGTCGGCTGATGCAACTCTCGCTGATTATGAACGTATCATCTCGACCGTCTTGGAGGACGCAGATGCTCAGGTCTATACCTATTGGCATCGTAACACTCCTTACGTGGCAGTGGTGGCGATCATCCAAGATCATCATTGGCTGGTAATGTTTGCCCTGGACGGCTTGATGAAGAGTGCTTACATCGTTGAAAATCCAGACCGCTATTTGAGCAAGTCTGTCTTTGATCTCGTTGGGCCTTTGAGCGAGGTATTGGTATGATGAACTATGATGAAATGATCGCGGCCTACGAAGTAGACGTTCGCTTCCCCGACGTGAGTGGGATGGAACATTTGGACATGCTTCTTACACGGAGTGAGATCGCCAAAGGTGAGCGCCATTTGACGGCTGAACAGCGTGAACAACTGGCAGAAGCGGATCGGACTCTTCTTCGACAAGCTCGACGTTTCTATCAGTCTATCCAGAGCATTGCGGATCTAGAGAGCTGGCGCCGCAGTGAGAGCGGGCCTTCCACCCACTGGTGGTGGTATCTCGATGTACTGGTACAGTTGCCTGAACTCCCAATTCGGGAACCGGCATTGGCAACAGCGCCAGCTTGATCCGTCAAGTTATGCTGCCTATTGCCTCTTCTCATCTTACCTCTTGCACATCGATCCCTAATGCCTTTACTTGAACTCTGCAACATTCGCAAATCCTATTCCGACGGCTGGACGCTGGCCGACGTCAGTTTCACCGTCGAGAGGGGAGAGAACGTCTGCCTGCTCGGCCCCTCCGGCTGCGGCAAGACGACGCTCCTGCGGCTCATCGCCGGCCTGGAGAGACCCGATAGCGGCCAGGTGCTGGTGGATGGAGAGGATGTGATAGGCGTTCCCCCGCACCGGCGCGGATTCGGGTTGATGTTCCAGGAGTACGCTCTCTTTCCCCACAAGGATGTCTTGGGCAACGTCGCTTTTGGGCTGCGGATGGAGCGGACACACGACGTCCGGGGATTGGGCCGCGAATCCATCGCTGCCCGGGTGACCGAGGTGCTGGAGTTGGTCGGGCTGGCCGGTTTCGAGCGCCGCGACGTGAACCAACTTTCGGGCGGAGAGCGGCAGCGCGTGGCGCTGGCCCGCAGTCTGGCCCCACAGCCGCGCCTGCTGATGCTCGACGAGCCGCTGGGCGCGCTCGATCGGGCGCTGCGCGAGCGGTTGATGGACGAACTACCCCGCATCCTCCGCCGCGCCGGCGCGACCGCCATCACCGTCACCCACGACCAGGAGGAGGCCTTCGCCCTCGCCGACCGGGTGGTGCTGCTGCGGGCCGGTCGCGTGATCCAGGTGGGGACGCCGGAGGAGGTCTACCGGCAACCGTCCTCGACCTGGGTCGCCCGCTTCCTGGGACTGACGAATCTGCTCGGCGGGCGGGTGGTCGAGCGTGGGCGGGTCGAGACAGCGATTGGAGAATGGCGATTGGAGACGGGAGATTTTAGGAGAGGGCAGTTGTTGATTCGACCGGAGGCAGCACGGTTGGAGGAGAATGAGCCTAATCTCTTGCATGGAGTGGTCGCGGAGCGTTCCTTTCGCGGCGGCCATTACCGGCTGGATATGCACCACGCCAGCGGGGTCGAGTTAACCTTCACCTTTCCGGCCGGCGTCGCCCTGCCTGAACCCGGAGAGCCTATCACCCTCTCGCTGGACCCACAGGCGCTGGCGCTGCTTCCGGCGGAGGAAGAGGAGACGAGAACGTGAAACCCATCAGCGTCTTGAACGACGTGCTCGGGCCGGTCATGCGCGGGCCGTCCAGTTCACACACCGCCGGGTCGTTTCACATCGGGAAACTGGCCCGCGCGCTGCTGGGCGACGAGCCGGCGTCCGCGACGTTTACCTTCGATCCGTCCGGCTCGTTCGCCGAGGTTTATCGCCAGCAGGGCAGCGACCTCGGCTTTGCCGCCGGGATGATGGGCTGGTCCATCACCGACGAGCGTTTCCCTCAGGCGCTCGAACTGGCGGCAGCAGAAGGGGTGCGGATCGCGTTTGCTGTTGAAAAGTTGCCCAAAGCCGACCACCCCAACACCGTCGATATCCGCATGATCTCCCGGAATGGAGACGAGTTGCACACTGTGGCGCGCTCCGTCGGCGGCGGGGCGGTGATATTCACTCAGGTGGAGACGTGGCCCGTACGATTGACCGGCGACGCGCACGAGGTGCTGGTTATAGCGGATAAAAGCGCTGCATCTCTGGCGCGCAGGCTCCTGATGCGAGACCTGGAGACCATCGAGTCGGCCCGGAGAGTTCGCGGCGACCGGGTGTTGCTGCACGTGCGGCGCGGGTCGCCCCTGGACGCCGCCACGCAGGCCCAGATCGAGGAGATATCGGGCGTCCACCAGATCTGGACAGCGCCTCCCATCCTCTTTGTGCGGCGCGGCAAGCCGCTCTTTTCCAGCGCTGCCGAGATGATCGCCCTTGCAGAAGAGCGCGGTTGCTCGTTGGGGCGGATCGCGCTGGCCTACGAGTCGACGTTGCTGGGGTTGCCGGAGAGCGAGGTCTTGGCCGAGTTGGCCCGTCGCTTTGAGGTGATGCAGGCGGCTGTCCATCGTGGGCTGGAGGACGATCACCTGCAAATGCAGTTACTCCGACCGAGCGCCGGACAGGTTTACCGGGCCGAGGCGGAGGGGCGCGTGGCGATCGGGGGCATCCACACCCGCGCGGCGGCCCGGGCGATGGCGGCGATGCACGTCAGCGGCGCGATGGGCGTCGTCTGCGCCGCGCCGACGGCTGGCTCTGCCGGCACGATCCCTGGCGTGGCAGTGACGCTGGCCGAGGAGAAGGGACTGAGCCAGGAACAAACCGCCCTGGCCTTGCTGGCGGCATCGGCGGTGGGGTTGGTGGTGGGCACGCGGGCGACCTTTGCCGCCGAGGTAGCCGGGTGCCAGGTCGAGATCGGAGCGTCTGGCGCGATGGCCGCCGCAGCCGTGGTGGAGGCGGCCGGAGGCAGCGCGCGCCAGGCCGCCGACGCAGCCGCCATCGCCTTCCAGAACACGATGGGTTCCGTGTGCGACCTGGTGCAGGGCATCGTCGAGATTCCCTGCCACACGCGCAACGCGGCGGCGGCGTCCGGGGCGTTCGTCTGCGCCGATCTGATCCTGGGCGGATACGTCAACCCGATCCCGCTGGACGAGACAGTGGACGCCGTCTACGCGGTGGGCCAGATGTTGCCGCGAGAACTGCGCTGCACGGCGCTGGGCGGGCTGGCGCTGGCCCCCTCGGCGCTGGCGCTGCCGCGCCTGAGGTGATGGCGTTGGCAATGCTGCTGGCCTGGAGACCTGGGGACTTGTTGTTATGGGGTCACATCCTCCGGCTGAGCCAGACGGCGCAGCCAGGGGAGTGCGTCAAAATCGTCGTCGAAACTGGCGATGGCCGGGATGTCTCGCTCCTGGCAAGCGCGAAACAAGTTTCGTTGGCGATGAGCGCATCGTTGAAATTCATTGCCCCGGACGATGAACGAATGAGTTCAAGCGCGCCTGGATACAAGCGGGGCGCGTCAGACAGAATCCAAGTGACGATTTCTTTGGGCGCCTGCTCATCCAGTCGATCGAGCAACGCCTCGACTTTGTCCGCGCGTCCCTTTTCGTGCAGCCGCCGAACAGCGGCGCTGACCGATTCGGCGACGACACAGTCAAAGTAAAGCCCGGTATGACCGGCTGCTTTGATAGCTTCCCATAAAGTTACTGCTTGCTCGTGCCACAGATCATTGGGGACGAGAAGGGCAACTAGCATCGAAGAATCAATCACTATGTTCATGCGTCAAACTTCTTCATACAACGCTTCGGTGTCGGCCAGAGCATCACCGCCGACTGGGGGCATGATGCCAACGAGACCATCCAAGGAAGAAGCGGGTACCGGAACAGTGGGATAGCGATAAGGAGGTTCCTTCTTTTCTTTCTCCGGACCGGCTACCACCGCTTGTCCCCGTCGGGCTTGGTCACGCAGGAACTTGACGAACTGCTCGGCGACGGTCAGACTCTCCGACGGCAGATCGTAGAGCAGTGGAACTATACGGTCTTGAATTGTTTGAGCTGGATTTTGTACCTCGCTACGCACATTCATCGGTTCACCTCTACAGTAGTCAACAAACAGGGGAAAATCCCTCCTCCTGTCTATTTGGACTTTGGATAAACCCTGCATCGGTTTCCAGCTTGATCTTTAACAAATTTGCGGCAAAATTGGGACACTATGAATATCCAAAAAAGTGTGTTCCGACTCGAGCAGTTTCGTCAGACGGTGTA
>DAOTUB010000239.1:0-9351 GCA_034437455.1 Anaerolineae bacterium
TAGCCGCGCTTTCCATAGCGCGCAGGCCCGCGAGGTATGGAAACCTCGGCTACATAGCCCCGTTTTATTGAAAAGATACAGTCTGGAGAAAAAAGAAACCTGTCCCCCAGAGTTCTGAATTATACCCGAGAAATGCGTAGCGTTGACAAAAGCAGCGTCCCGTAGTAGAATCGCTCTGCTTGAGCTGCGCTTGTGCGGCCTGTAGCATACCTCGTAGATGTAAAATCACGGCTCATCGAAAATGAGCCGTGATTTACCGAAAGGGAGTGTTGATGTGAAGACTGATAAAGTTTCGACAAGACAGTTGGTATGGACGTTACCGGCAACCGCGTTGGCTTTTATGCTCGTGGTGGGGCTAGCACTGTTGCTTTCCCACCTTCAGGTTCAGGCCCAGCCGAGAACAGAGGCTATGCAAACACTGTTGGTGGAGAAACAGGTAAACACGGTAGAGGCGATACCAGGTGAGACGTTAGTCTACACTATCACAGTTTATAATGGCAGTGATCTTCCAGTAACTACCTGGCTCACCGACGAACTGCCCTCCGAGTTGGTTTATGTCCCTGGCAGCCTAGATACTAACCATGGCAGCCCGATACTGGCAGGCGGAGTGATCACGTGGAATGAGACAATTTGGAGCAAGCAAACAGTGGATGTATGGTTCAGCGCCCAAATTCCCCTCACGACCACCGCCGCTGAGATCGAAAACACGGTCCAAGTCACCGGCACCGGCGAGTTGATCACACATTCCGTGTCGACGGAGATCAGCAGTGTCCTGGACAGCGACGATACGTACAAAGCTGTCAGCCAGGAACAAGTCAGGCGGGGTCAAACGTTTACCTACACGCTTGTCTTGAGAAACAACAGCGCGATCAGCGCCGTGACCGCTTTGCTCACCGATCCATTGAACCCTCTATTGGACTATGTGTCTGACAGCGCCCACACCATCCCCGACGGCAGCGGTACGCTACTCGACACGGATGGCATCACCTGGACGGTGACTATCAGCAAGTCCACGTCTGTTACGTTGACCTTTCAGGCTCAGGTGAGCGAGGAGGCTGACGATGGCGCGCTGATCACCAACACAGCCACGATCCACGATGGCAGCAGGTCGTTTGAGCGGAGTGTGACGGTCGCTATGGATCCACCGCCTACATCACAGATACGTTCGCCGGAAAAACTGGCCGCCATCACTGAGAAGGGAACGTTGACCATAGAAGGCGTGGCCTGGGACGGCGACGAACGTCCGGATTTTCCTCCCGATCCAGTTCTAAGTCCCATCAACAACGAGGGTAGCGGCACTTATTACGTGACGTGGGACGATGTTCCGACAGCCCTGGGCTACACTGTAGAGGAAGCCGACAACCCCAAATTCAGCGATCCTACCACAAGCGATTTACTTGAATCACCGCAATACGGCGTTAGCGACAAGTCCCCCGGCACGTATTACTATCGAGTCAAGGCCCACAACGCGAGCGGCTCCAGCCGCTGGAGCAACGTCGAATCGGTCGTCGTTCAAACTACCCGGGCGTTGGGTTTCCTTCTGACACCATCCAACCTATCTGCTCCAGCGATGCCAGATCGGGTGGCTGACAGCAACTCACTCACGGTGTGGGTGCGCATAGACAGTGGCGAGTGGCAAACGACCACAGTGACTCAGGATGCAGGCGGCTGGTGGAACTGGACGTACGAATGGACGCCGCCCGAAGAGCTCAACACCCCACATACCATCCAGACCCAGGCGCGTGACACGTCTGGGAATCTCAGTGCCATAGATACCATAACTGTCACAGTAGACAACCAAGCATACATCCTGTACTTTCCTCTCTATTTCAAGCGTTTTCCACCTGTTCCCTACCCACCGACTCTGAACGACATAGACAACGACGACGACGGCAAAGGCAACGGCGACGGAGACTATACAGTCAGTTGGTCATACGATCACGCTACTCTAACGCCGAGCTCGTACACATTGCAAGAAGCACGGGATGTGGACTTTACCAATCCAACCGAATATCATCCCGGCAGCGCCACATCGCAACCGATTGACGATCAGGAGCCTGGTACGTACTACTACCGGGTACAGGGTCACAACACGTATGGAGCGGGCGAGTGGAGCGCCATCAAGACAGCCAAAGTCACACCTCCCCCCTACGCGCCGGTCTTGAGCAATATAGATGATTCTGATGGAGATGGCAACTATATCGTCAAGTGGTCTTACAATTACACCTATCCACCCGCAGATACGTATACCTTACAAGAAGCGAAAAACGCGAGTTTTTCCGAAAATCTAATCACCTATGAGGCTGGCAGCAACAAACAATGGGCGATCAGCGGCAAAGACATTGACACGTATTACTACCGGGTGCGGGGTAACAACGTGTCTGGGGCGGGTTCGTGGAGCGCCGTCAAAGCAGTCACAGTCCGTCCTGTCTCCTTCCACTATGGTTTTAACAGCTCAAGTAAACTCACAAACCCCTGGCCCATCCGTCGCACATCTTATTGGAAAGGCGACGAGGGAAAGGATCGCGTGACCTGGACAGAGGAGCACGATGGCTCACTGTTCGTTGTCATAGATGATAAATGGGATTTTACCATCGCCAGTCCAATGGAAGAAGCCCCCTCGCCGCCCTACGTCATCAGCGTGCGGGCCCAGCTCCACGATGATACCTATCTACGCGGTTATGGCGTCATCTTTGGCGGTAACAGCGGCTCGCCTTGCCCGGCCTACCGAGATACTGGCTGTTTCTCTCACTACTATCGTCTGCAGGTTGTCGCGGGAGCAGGCGCACTAAAGGCCGATTTTAAGCGCGTGGATTACCACGAGCCTGAGAGCAGCGATGATCGAGGCAAAGGTCGAGGAGTGACTCTGGTTTCGTTTGAGGGTTTGCCTGGAAAACCAGAAGCTTGGAACAAGTGGGACATTAAGGTCAAACCCGACGGGATTGACCTATATCTCAACGATATTCTATGGCACTCTGTAGACGACACCAAATATGTCAACGAGCCTTACTTTGGCGTCTATACTGCAAACGATGAGTTTCGGCCAGGCATCGGTCGGTTCGATTACTACAACGTGGATCCTGACGATTAGCGCGCTGCTCCAAGTCATATGCTTTGAAGATTGAGAGGGGAAGAGTTGATCCCCTCTCAATCCTTTCTTGTGAGATGCCTCTGTTTGTTCGTAGGGAACCATAACCGACAATATACATCGTGAGGTTACCCAGGCTTTTCTGGATGATTGCCGCACGCAATACCAGTTGGCGGATGTGGATGACCCCATTATTGCCTTGGCGCGGGAGCTGTTAGATCGTCACCCATTGCGTGCTTATGATGCTATGCACCTGGATACTGCTCTAATCGTCAACCAGTTCTGTGTCGATACCTACCAGGACTCGCTCACCTTTCTCTCCGCCGACGACAGTTTGAATGCTGCGGCTTCCGCCGAGGGCCTGGCGGTGGATAACCCAAACAACCACCCCTGAGCGCAGATTTCGGAGTATCGACGCTCGCCCAATCTACTGTTGTGCCGGCTACTCGATTCATCCGTCGGACCTCTCGGTGTTCTGGATTGCCCTCACCAGATGATCTGTAATCAAGTCATCTATCTGCGAGTCCCTGTTCATATATACGGTCACCGAGCCCGATGGAAGCGAGTACAACCATCGGGCGGTGGCAGAAGGCATCGGCAACGAGGCATCGTCCGCTTACCTTTGGCGGATACGAAACGACAAGCCTGGCGCTCAGAAGCCGGGTTTTGAGATCATCGAGGCGCTCGCCGAATTCTTCAGTGTACCCACGGATTATTTCTCCTCCAGCCGACCGATGACCGAGGCGTTCGAGCAGGATCTGGAACTGGCAGCGGCGCTCCGTGAAGCAGGCGTGCAACGGATCGCCCTGCGTTCAAAGGACTTGAACGCGAGGCAAAAAGGCAGTACTCGAGGTAATCAAGCACATCTGGCGCGCCCAGGGGCTGGATGACGAGGGTGGTAGCCAACTGTTTGAGCAGTACCCACAAATTCTCCACTTTCAACACGATCCGAGATAGGTGATCCCATATTGCGCTCACGGCTCCGTGGCAACGCTAATGGTTGGGGGGTATTCAGCCTCGCTGGGGATCAGCGCCAGGTCTCGATAGCGTCCCAGGGGGCTGCGCCAGTTCAGACTGAATCCCCAGCCGTGCCAGCGCCAGACCGTCACGGCATGGTTCAAACCATCCCCCTGCTCCTCCAATACGATTAGCTCTTGCACGTTGTCGCCATCCACGTCGCCCAACTCCACCTCGTGGAGTGGGCCGCTTACGGCCGAGCCGCCCCACAGGATGTGATACTCTCCCTCCCGGTAGCCGATGATGAAGGGATGGCTGCGAAGCACGCCGTCCGTGTCGCGCTTCCAGAGGGCCAGCAGCAACTCGCCCCGACCATCATCGTTTGGATCGCCCAGGGCCAGGTCTGTCACTCGCCACTCCAGCGGGCTCCGCCACGCCTCAACGCCGTCACGGTAGATGATGACCTGCTCCCCTGCCCGTCGCACCCGCTCCGGGACGCCGTCGCCGGTCAGGTCTATCTCGCCAGCCCAGAACAGCCCTGTCTCAGGAATCTGTGGCACCTTGGCTGGATAACAGGCCTGGCCGTCGCAGGTGAAGCCGAGGCGACCAGGAGGTGGCTGCACCCGCGCCAGCAGTGGAGTCGCCTCGTCGAGAGTCATCAGCCTGGGGCGCGGGCCGACCCAAACCGGTAGGGCTTGCACAGCCCGCAGGCCCTGAGCGTCGAAAAAGGCCCGCAGCGCCAGTCCTTGCCGTGTCTCTCCCTGTTCCTGATCAAAGACGAAATTGCCCAGACTGTAAGCCACAAACTGACCGCCGTTGGTCTGGCCCTCATCTGATTCATCCGTGACTCGGCAGCCCTGTACGACGTGCGGGTGATGCCCGATCACCAGGTCAGCGCCAGCCTCCAGCAGGCAATGAGCTGCGCCACGTTGGGCAGGATCGGCATACGTCTCGTACTCGTAGCCCCAATGAATGGAGACAATCACCGCATCGGCCTGGGCGCGAGCGGCGGCGATGGCGGCCACGGCTCGTTCCCGATCCCACACGGACCGGGTCCAGCCCGCATCTTGGCCAGAGGCTTGGGTCTTTGTCAAGCCCGTGTCTGCCGGATCGGGCACAGCGTTGAAGGCCAAGAAGGCCAAACGTACTCCCTCGACCTGGCGAACCAGCGGCCGGAGGGCCGCCTCGGCGTTGGGGCCAGCCCCTACAGTTGCGATCCCGACTGTTTGCAGTCGTGAAAGCGTTTCAGCCAGCCCCGCCGGACCCAGGTCGAGGGTGTGGTTGTTGGCTAACCCCAGAACGTCAAAGCTGGCTTCGCGCAAAGCGGTGACCGCCGACGGTGGGGCGCACAAGCGGTACGGTTGTAGCGCAGGCTCGTCGGATGGACCCGGACAGGGTGTACCTCCTGGGGCAATGACGCACTCCAGGTTGCCCAGCGCCAGGTCTGCCGCGCAAAGCCAGGGAGTCACAGCGGCGAGCGGCCGGGGTTCATCGGCCACCCCACGGCCCAGCATCACGTCGCCCACGGCGACTAACTCGACGACGTTCTCACCGGTGGCCAGCGGTTCGCCGTCGCGCAGGTAGAGCCAGGGATAGACCGACAGGTCAGGCAAGTCTTGCTTCGGACGCGCAGTCTGCGCGGTGATACCGATGACCACCGAGAGAAAAACGAGTGCGAGGAAGAGAACGTATACTCTTGTTTTGTTGCGTCCCTCGTGGTTCAAGGAATCATCCTCGCCCTTTACTCCTCTCCAAGCACAGTTACCAACCAGGCGGCTCGTTAGCATATACGGCGCGGGTCACCATCCAGGCCAGCCCGTGCTGCTCTGGCGAGGGTTCCAGCGTATAGGTGACGTCCAGGGTGTAAGGACCCCGGTGAGCTATGGATTGCTCGTCGTAGGTGGGCCAGTCATTTTCGTACTCATACAGCCAACCCTCCCACGTCTCTCGCACGGTGACCACGGCCAGGTTTTCGGATTGCAGGTCGAAGGAACGAAAGTGCGAACTCACCAATTGCCGGCCCTCGTAGCGCTTCTCAGCGCGCAGGGCTTTGATCTCGGGGCCGAACTGTGCCACCACCGCGTCCCCCCACAGGTAGCCGGGTTCCGCGTTCCAGAATGCTCCTGTCAGCGATCTTTGGAAAGAAAAGACCGCCGCCCCCAGTTCGCTGTATTCGCCCTCGCTGGTTAAAAAGCTGCTGGTCCATTCCGGTAAGGATGGGGCCTCACCTTCATCCAACATCTGGCGCCACTTTTCATCGGTCAGCCGGTCGTTGGCCGGCCAGGTGAACTCGTAGTAAGCAAAGACGCCGCCCTTGGCTACTTGCAGGATTATCGTCCCGTCCTCCTCGACCACCGGCACAACGACGTGGATCTCGTTGATGCGCCCTACCGCCACCTCCAGCACGACCGGATTGGGCGCGCCGTCGCTGTCGGGATCGGGGTCGGTGGCCACATCGGCAATGACCGCCGCCTGCGGTTCTTCATCCATATACCTGGGGGCGAAGGGGTCCTCCGCATCCGTATCGGCAGCGGCCATGGTCAGCTCCTCCAACTGGCCGCCGTAAAAGCGGATGGTGTGATACTCCTCCTCCGTCAATGGTTCGCCGCGCAGCTCTTTCTCGGCCATCACCTGGAAGGACCGGGCCAGCTCCTCCAGTAGCTGCAGGCTGCTACTATCCAGCTCCGAGAGCAACCCACGGCTATCCAATCCCTCCCGAGTCATGGCCGTCAGTGCTGTCAGCCGGGCAAAAAACTGGGGCACGGGCTCTACGTAGCCTTTGGGCGGTATCGGTGGAGGCGGTGGAGGGCCAGCGCCCATCTCGGCATAAACCTGCTTGGCATAGAGAATGGTATCGTGCTTCAGCTCGGCCCAACTGCCCAACACCGTGTTCAGTTGCTTATCCAACCAGGTCGACGACTGCATAAAGGCCGGATAGCCATCGCCTGGCGCCTCCAACAACGGATAGAAGCTGTAGAGCCACGAGTTGTTCAGCGTCTCGGTCCACTCCTCGACGCTGAGGCCAGAGAGCCATTCCCGGACCTTGGCCATCTGCTGCGGGTATTTTTCGTAACCGGTCTCGCCCATGTCGTCCAGGATCTGGTAGGCCCGCTCGGAACCCATCGCCGCGGGAAGATCCAATCCCATGGGCAGGCCGCGCCGATGGTCACGGGTTCCGACGTTGCGGTAGATCAGTTGTCGGAAGATGTAGGCATCGGGCACAAAGCGCTGGCCCATGAATCGCAGCCCCTTGGTCGTCTCTTCGATATCGTCGGTATCCGCGATAACCATGCCCAGGATCAGGGGCGGCGGCAGCTTGTTTGCCTCCTCGATAAACGTGTCCAGCAGCGCGTCGTCGGCCAGTCCATTGACGGTGACGCCCTCGCCGTAGACAGCGTCCATGACATCCTTGTACTGGAGCACCGTCAGGTCGTCGCTGCGGCCAACGAAAAAGACGGTGGGGCTGTACAGATCAGCCCAGGCTTCCAGGGCCGGCCGGCCACTGACCTCGACGGTGCGCAGGGCGTGAACCAGCAGCAGGGCGGAGCGAGTCTCGGCCCGACCCACTTCAGGCTCCCTGGTTTTCAGGCGAAAGGTCATCCGTCCGTACCACATCATGCTCCTGAAGTAGGCTTTCAGTTCGTCGCTTCTGGTGTAGTGACCTCGGGGGATGTACTGGGTATAATCCTCCCCGTACTCCAGGCCGGGGAACAGGGGCGACGCCATGATGCCGGCCGCATCCTCGATCAGGGCCAGCTCAGCCTCCACCAGGTCGGCCGCGTATTCGGGCGCCTGGACGTCCGTGTCCAGCAGTCTGCTGGCGACGCCGACAAAGGCCACAGTGCGGCGGGCGGCGTCTTCCCAATCAGTACCCCGCAAAGCCTGGTATTGCTCGTCGGTGCGCGCCAGCAGCGCCTGATTCAGGTCGCGCAACAGGGGGATAAAGTAGTGAGTCTCGGCGGTCCGCAGCACCTTGTCGAACAACAGGTGGTAGACGTGCAGCAACGAGTCGCTGGTGACAAAGATCGGCGCATTGGCGTAGCGCGCCTTCTCGTAGACGGTGAAGAACTCCTTTTCGACGCCGGGACTGACGACAAAGCCGTCCCGCGCCAACTGTTCCAACTGGGACTGGGACAGGACAAAGGGGATCCGCACGTTGCTCAGGTCAGGTGCAACCGCTTCGTGGTAGATGACGGGCACGGCATCGACAACCGGTTCCTTGAAAGAGGCGAAAACCGGTCCGGCTTGGACCGGAACTGCTGTGGGAGGGGGGACTGTGGGAGGCGGAACTGTGGAAGTCTCGGTCGGTTCAGGAATCGCAGTCGGAACCGCGGTCGAAGTGGCCGTCAGCGTCGGCTCGCCGGTGGGCGAAGCCAGCCGGCAGGCCAGCATCTGCGAGACGACGAATGATACGATCCATAGAAAGCGGATACGATGGGATTTTTTCTTCATGGCAATTTACCTCCTCAAGCATCTCTATTCCATTCACACTCGCACCCAGACGGCACTACGCGCTTGCTCGCCCGGGACATAAATCTTGATGAAAGTATAGATTCAGTATAGCACAAACCTTCAGAAGAAACAATGACAAGACCAAAAAGTGCATCCGTTGAGAGCACCCCGGCGAGCGGTAACCAGGGTGCTCTCCATGAAAGGGAGGCTATCGAAGGAAGCTCACCCAGATCTTCTTACCGCTGGACGTAATCGCCCAAGTACCTTGACTTGATTGTCGTCGTCCGCGGTTGACCGGTCTGGCCCGCTTCCGGCGCTGGTGAGCGGTTTGCCGGTTCGACCACTACTGTGACAACAGCCGAACTTGCGCCTCCCCTGCCATCATTGACGGTATAGGTGAAGGTGTCGGTGCCGCCAAAGTCAGCAGGTGGAGTATAGGTGCATATCCCAGTGCTGGCGCATTCTATCGTGCTACTCTGGACGCTGGTCGAGGCATGGTCGCTCACGGTCAGCGTATCACCGTCGGGATCGGTGTCGTTGGCCAGCACGTTGATGTTCACCGGAGTGTTCTCGCTGGTGATGACCAGGTCATCCACGGCCACCGGCGGGTCGTTCACCGGGTTGACCACTACGGTGACGGTGGCGGAAGCGTTTCCTCCCTTGCCGTCGCTGACCGTGTAGCCAAAGGTGTCAGTACCGTGAAAGTTCGCAAGGGGAGTGTAGGTACGGGTATAATTCAAAAGTCTGGGGAGCTTTCGACGTAGCCGCGCTTTCCATAGCGCGCAGGCCCGCGAGGTATGGAAACCTCGGCTACATAGCCCCGTTTTATTGAAAAGATACAGTCTGGAGAAAAA
>DAOTUB010000240.1:0-3926 GCA_034437455.1 Anaerolineae bacterium
TCAACTGTTTTGAATTTGCGTGCCATAATCGTTGCTCCTTGCCACAGACATCAGGTTTGTTTAGATGGCCGCAATTTTACCGCAAATCGAGTTCGGAGGGAAGTCGCCTCTCCGACAAACTGCTAGGCCAGAGATAAAGAGTAACATGGTACAGTATGATACGCCGATCAACGCCAACGATGCCAGTTTCGAGCGAGCGGTGCTGAACGCTCCCCTTCCGATCGTCGCAGTCTTTTGGTCGCCGCGGGAAGTTCCGCGCGAGCAACTTGATGCCGTGTTGGAGCAGACTGCTCTGGAGTACGCCGGCGAGGCGCTGGTGGTCAAGCTGGACGTGGCCGACGCCCCGCAAGCACAGTCACAGCACAACGTAAACACCCTGCCGCAATTCCTCTTCTTCCGCGAGGGCAAGCTAACTGCGCGGGCAAAAGGAATGCCCAACGTAAAGGCGCTGCGCCCGTGGGTCGAGTACCTGCTGGAGCGGGGGCCAAAGCCGGTATCGAAAAAGCCGCGCCAGGAGGCACCAACCGGAGAGCCGCTAACCGTCACCGATTCCGATTTCGAGCGCGTGGTGCTGAGGGCGAGTGTGCCAGTGCTGGTCGACTTTTGGGCCGATTGGTGCGCGCCGTGCCGGATGGTCGCGCCAATCGTCGAGGAGCTGGCGCGAGAATTCGCCGGGCAGACGCTGATCGCCAAGCTGGACGTGCAGGCGAATCCCGTCACCGCGCAGCGGTACGGGATACAGAGCATCCCGGCACTGGTTTATTTCCAAAATGGACAGGTGGTGGATCGTGCACTCGGCGCTCAACCGGCGCACGTGCTACGGCAGAAGCTGGAAGCGTTGCTCTAACCACGTCTTGCGGCATCAAAACGCAACGACGGTCATCCTGCCTATCGGATGGCCGCCGCAATTTCTATTCACATCCCGCGCTATCGCTCCAGGAAAATAGTTACAGGCCCATCGTTGTGAATCTCCACCAGCATGTGCGCGCCAAAGACACCCATCTCGACGGGGAGGTGATGATTTCGCAATGCCTGGGCAAAGTGCTCCACCAATGGTTCGGCCACCTCGGGCTGGGCGGCGTCGATGAAGCTGGGGCGGCGGCCCTTGCGACAGTCGGCGTAGAGCGTGAACTGCGAGATGACGAGCGCCGCGCCCTCCACGTCGAGCAGACCGGCGTTCATCTTCCCCTCGCGATCCTCGAAAATGCGCAGGCCGGCGATCTTGCGCGCCAGCCACTCCGCCTGCTCCTCCGTGTCGCCGTGGGTGACGCCCACGAGCACGACCAAACCTCGCTCAATCGCGCCGACGACCTCGCCCTCGACGCTCACCGAACCCTTGCTAACTCGTTGTACGATTGCTCGCATCATTCACTCCTCGCGCGCGCCCTCGCCATTCCCCGGCAGGAAAGCGCTGTTCGTTTCGTTCCAATTTATCCAGCACCGCCGTGCTCACGTCCACGTCTAGCGCGTTCGCCAAGCTGAGCGTGTAAATGAGCACATCGGCCAGCTCGTCGACTACGGCGACTCGCTTTACTTCGTCCTGCATCGCAATCGCAGCCTGCTCGCCAGTGAGCCACTGAAAATGCTCCATCAGTTCGGCGACCTCGATGGCAATCGCTCCGCTCAGATTCTTGGGGGTGTGAAACTGCTCCCAGTCGCGGGTGACCACGAACTCGGCCACGCGCTGGCGCAGGTCGGCGAGGGTGGTGTCGTCGTCTGTCGTCATTGGATTTTATTCAAGAGGTCAATCGGACTGTTCTTCCTGACTCGCGCTATGGCTCTGACGGTCAACCATCGCCTTGGCCAGCTTGATGGCGATGCCACCACCGGGCACGAGTAGGTCCACCGCGTCCATCCCGACGTCGAGAAGCAGCTCTGGGGTGAGAACGCTCGTGACCTGTTGGCGGAGAGTGACGCCGCCGGTGCTCATCTCGCCCGTCAGCCCGTCGAACTCGGCCACGGCGGTTTTGTCCTTCGGCTCCCAGCGGTACTCGAAGGCATAGACAGGCCGAAAGTAGAGATCCACCGTCTGGACGTCCACCCGCTCCTCGTGCACGGCGTCGGCCTGAATGGGTCGCATCATCGAGCCGAGCACCTGGCGCACGACCGCGCTGGCGCGCACCTCGGGTGGCACGATGATGCTCTCCTCCAACGCGAACTGGCTCAGGTCGGGGATCGCTTCCTTGCCGAACCGGAGGTAGGTCTTCCAATCCCGCTCGTCGCCCGAGACAGCGTCAAAGACAAGCTCGGTGCTCGATTCTTCGAGGCAATGTTCGATACCCGTGATCGTGAACTGGCGTGGCTTGGCCGTGACCTGGTGCTCGATCCCCTCGACCGTTACGCGCTGCACCTCAGAGGCAGAGACGGGGACGTTGTAGCTGCGCGTGCGGTCGTAGACGTAGCGCACCTTGCAGGCGACGTGCCAGAACGGCTCGTAGCGGCGCTCGCTGTAGACGATCTGGACTTCTTCGGCCTTGGGGCGCGAAAAGATGGCGCTCAGGCCCGTGGCAAAGACGGCGGTCTTTTTGTCCCACGCTTTCTCCTGCGCCTCGTCGATGCTCAACGTGGGAAGCAATTGAAAGACTTGTTCGTCGGCGACGGTGATATCCATTCCATCCTTCCTTTCCAATTTGCCGATTCAGCCGTAGCCGCGATTTCTATATCGCGCTAGTCTCGCGAGGTATGGAAACCTCGTCTACATTGCCAAGCACGTTAAAACGCACGAGTTCGCCGATTCAGGGCAGTCCGATGGCCGCCTTGGCCTCGGCGATGACCTCTGTGGCGATCACCCTGGCGCGACGGGCACCTTCGTCCAGGATGTCCCAGACGTGATTGGGGTCCGCGGCCAGCTCCGCCCGTCGCTCGCGGAGAGGCGCAAAGTAATCGGCCAGGTTCTTGGCAAAGAGCTGCTTGCACTGCACACAGCCAGTTTTTCCCGAACGGCACTCAGTCTCGATCTGCGCCACCTGATCGGACGAGAAAAAGCCGTGCAGGGTAAAGACATTGCACACCTCTGGATGGCCGGGGTCAGAGAGGTACTGGCGGGCCGGGTCGGTCACCATCTGCATCACTCGCTGCTTGATCTCTTCCGGCGTGGAGGCGATCTCGATATGGTTATCGAGCGACTTGGACATTTTGTGCTCGCCATCAATGCCCAGCACTTTGAGGAATTCGGTATGCTTGGCTTGAGGTTCGATCAGTACCTCGCCAAAGTGATGGTTGAAGCGGCGCACGACCTCGCGCGTAAACTCTAGATGGGGAGCCTGATCGACGCCGACCGGAACAACGTCTGTCTTGTAGAGCGTGATGTCGGAGGCCATCAGCACCGGGTAGCCGACCAGCCCGTAGTTGACGTTATCCGGCTGCTGGCGCACCTTTTCCTTGAACGTGGGCAGGCGGGTCAGCCAGCCCAGGGGAGTCGCCATCGAAAGCAAGAGGTGTAGCTCGACCACCTGGGGCACGTGGGATTGGATAAAGATAATGGTGCCCCGGTCGGGGTCCATCCCGGCGGCCAGCCAATCCAACGCCATCTCGTAGGTCCACTCGCGCAACTTGTCGGTGTCCGTGAGCGTGGTGAGGGCGTGCAGATCCACGACACAATAAACGCAATCATAATCATCCTGCAGCGCGACATAGTTGCGGATGGCGCCCAGATAATTGCCCAAGTGTTGACGCCCGGTGGGTCGAGCGCCGGAAAAGACGCGGCCTTTCTTTGTGCTCATACGTTGAATACTCCTTGTGTCTGGTTTAATATGACCGTAGTGTACCACAGAACAGCGGGGTAGCAAGCAGATCAAAGGGGTATAATTCAAAAGTCTGGGGAGCTTTCGACGTAGCCGCGCTTTCCATAGCGCGCAGGCCCGCGAGGTATGGAAACCTCGGCTACATAGCCCCGTTTTATTGAAAAGATACAGTCTGGAGAAAAA
>DAOTUB010000241.1:0-19000 GCA_034437455.1 Anaerolineae bacterium
TTTTTCTCCAGACTGTATCTTTTCAATAAAACGGGGCTATGTAGCCGAGGTTTCCATACCTCGCGGGCCTGCGCGCTATGGAAAGCGCGGCTACGTCGAAAGCTCCCCAGACTTTTGAATTATACCCCCCAAGCTGGAGCCGCTTGCGTCCAGGGCCGAATCGTGGTAGAATAACTCCCAGTTCTGAAGAGCTGATAGTTTAAGGAGGAAGCACAAGTGGCGTTGGATAGAAGCGAGAAAGAAGTCATAATCCAGGAGTACGGTCGTTCACCCAACGATACCGGCTCACCGGAGGTGCAGATCGCGTTATTGAGCACTCGCATAAATCAATTAACGGAACATCTGAGGGCGCACAAGCATGATGTACATTCTCGCCGCGGCCTGATCAAGATGGTAGGCAAGCGGCGACGTCATTTGACCTATCTTAGCCGCAAAGATCCCGAAAGCTATCGCAAGATCATTCAGCGACTCGGGATACGCGGGTAACAATCATCAGAAGGCAAATCAAGCGAGTAGATGTGAGGGCGTATATCCATCTGCTCGTTTATCGTATTATAGGGAGAGTGAAAGGAGCTAAAATCCATCGAGATATGATAGCTTGGGCCGTTCGTGGCGACTCGATTCGCCACACTTTGTAGATTAACGAGACCAGATGCAGGTCCAGGAATTGGGGGGTGGGGCGTAGCCCCACGGAAGCAATCCGCTACGAAGCACCCCCCAGTCCCTGAATCTCTGCGTCTGGTCACAGACACGGAGGTATAAAAAATGAATAGTCACAGATTTACCGCTACGTTGGGAGATGCGGTGCTCGACATCGAGACCGGAAAACTGGCCCAACTGGCCGGCGGTGCAATCACCATTCGCTGCGGCGACACCAAGTTGCTCGTCACGGCGACCATGTCGCGCGATGCGCGAGAGGGGACCAACTTTTTTCCCCTCACCGTAAATTTCGAACAGCGGCTCTACGCAGCGGGCCGCATTCCAGGTTCTTTCTTCCGCCGCGAGGGGCGGCCGCCCGAATCGGCTATCCTCGTTGCGCGGCTTACCGATCGCCCCATCCGTCCTCTTTTCCCCAAAAAGATGCGGAACGACGTGCAGGTCATCATCACTCCCCTCTCGCAGGACGAGGAGTATCCCTTGGATATCTTGTCCATCGTCGGGGCTTCGATGGCTCTGACCATCTCCGATGTCCCATTCGGCGGGCCAATCGGGGCTACGCGCGTGGGCTACATCGATGGGGACTTGGTGATCGATCCGACCATCCCCCAGATGGAAGAAAGCGCCCTCGACTTGCGGGTGGCAGGCACCGCCGATGCGTTGCTAATGGTCGAGGCGGATGCGCACGAGGTAAGCGAGGAGGTGATCGTCAACGCGCTTCGCCTCGGTCACGAGTCGATACAGGATACGATCCGCGTTCAGCAAGAGATGCGCGAGGCTGTGGGAAAACCGAAGCAAGCATACACATCTCAATCCCTTCCACCTGATGAATTGCGCAAAGTCGTCCGCGATCAGGTGGGCGACCGCTTGTCGGAGGCCGTCTATGGCGCAACCAGCAAGGAGGAGCGCGACGAGGGGATCCGGGCTTTGCAGAAGGAACTGGTCGAGCGCCTGCACGAAAATTGGGAGGAGAGGGAGATTATCGAATCCCTCGACGACATGTTGCGCGAACTCGTCCGCCGGCGCACCGTAGAGGAAGGCATCCGTGCTGATGGGCGAACGCCCGAGGCCATCCGTCCGCTTTGGGGCGAGGTAGGACTGTCGCCGCGGGCGCACGGTTCTGGTCTCTTTACCCGCGGCGAGACCCAGGCTCTTTCTATCGCCACGCTGGGCACGCCTCGAGAAGCGCAGACGTTGGACGATCTCTCACCCGATGAGCTCAAACGTTACATGCATCACTACAACTTTCCACCCTACTCCACCGGCGAGACGTGGGTGCTGCGTGGCCCCCGCCGACGCGATATCGGCCACGGCGCGTTGAGCGAGCGCGCTCTGTTGCCCATGCTTCCCGACGAGGATGATTTCCCCTACACGATCCGCGTCGTCACCGAAGTGCTCAGCTCCAACGGCTCGACCTCGATGGCGAGCGTGTGTGCGAGCACGCTATCGCTGATGGATGCTGGCGTGCCGATCAAGGCGCCGGTTGCGGGCATCGCGATGGGGTTGATCATGGAAGACGGCCGCCATCGGGTGTTGACCGACATCCAGGGGCTGGAGGATCATCTGGGCGACATGGATTTCAAGGTTGCTGGCACGCGAGAGGGAATCACCGCCTTGCAGATGGATATCAAGCTCGCTGGCATCTCTTACGAGATCATGGCGGAGGCGTTGGAACAGGCGCGTCGGGCGCGCTTGCAGATCATAGAGACCATCGAGGCGACGATCCCGGCACCACGCGAGGATCTCTCGCCGTATGCGCCTCGGATGACCATCTTGCACGTGAACCCCGACAAGTTGGGCGCCGTTATCGGGCCGGGCGGCAAGACCATCCGCTCGCTCGAGGAAGAGTGCGACGTGAGCATCGACATTGAGGACGATGGCAGCATCTACATTGCCTCGACCAGTGGGCCAGCCGCCGAGAAAGCGCAGGCCATGATCGAGGCGTTGACCGAGGAGCCTGAGGTAGGCCGGATCTATACCGGGCGCGTGGTTCGTGTCAAGGACTTTGGCGCGTTCGTCGAGATCCTGCCCAACATTGATGGCATGGTACACATCTCGCAGCTTTCCGATAACTATATCAACAACGTCAAGGACGTGGTGCAAGTCGGGGACGAGATCATGGTGATGGTGACCAACATCGATCACGAAGGCAAGATCCGTCTCTCTCGCCAGGCGGTGTTGAAGGGATGGACGCCGGAGCAAGCCCAGGCCGCCGATAAACCAGGTAGATAGCCGGAGCGCAAAGCGCACCCCGATAGGTACTATGGAAGAAGATCTCCACGAGTCCATAATCGAGATCGAAGAATCAGAGCCGAACGAGTCTGGGCCTGGCGTACTGCGCTGGTTGCTCCAGGCGGTGCGCGAGGTCGCCGAGACGATCATACCCGCGGTCGCCATCGCGTTACTGATCAATGTCTTTTTGGCTCAGGCCACCCAGGTGCTGGGACAGAGTATGGAGCCGAACCTGCACACGCATCAGCGAGTTGTGATAGAAAAGGTGACGTATCGCTTCCTCCATGGCCCCCGGCGCGGTGATATCGTCGTCATCCGGCCCTCGGATCAGGAGGGCGAGGACTTGTTGATCAAGCGCGTGATAGGACTGCCCGGGGAGACCATCGAAGTGCGCAATGGAGAAGTGTACATCGAGGGTGAGCGGCTCGACGAGCCGTGGATCGTCCGGCCGGGCAAAAGTCATTACAGCCCGCGAACCGTTCCGCCGCTGCACGTTTTCGTCATGGGCGACAATCGGGGCGCGTCCAACGACTCGCGCAACTTTGGGCCGGTGCCGATCGATCAAGTCATGGGACGCGCCTGGCTTTCGTACTGGCCTCCAGAGCACGTCGGCTTTGTCGAGTAGAATGCTGCACACAACAATCACAGGCCGGGCAAAAAGCCCGGCCTGTTTGCATTCATCCATAGTACAGCAAGCCTCCCACTGCTTGGGTCAGATGAATTCCTCCAGGCTGTGCTTGACCGCGTAAGCAGCCGCCTCGGCGCGGTTGGTCAGGTTTAGTTTTCTCAGGATACTGCTGACATAGTTGCGCACCGTGCCCTCCCCCAGATACAGCACTTCGGCGATCTCCCGATTCGTCTTTCCCTCGGCGACGTGAGATAAAATGCGCATCTCCTGATCGGTCAGATCGGCAAAAGCCTCTGCGTATTCCTTGCGCGCCGCTTCGCGCACGCGGGCAAAGACCCGTTGCGTGAGCGTTGGGTCCAACAGCGCTTCTCCTCTTCCCACTGCCTCCAAAGCTCGAATGAGATCGTCACTGCCGATCTGTTTGAGCACGTAGCCACACGCTCCGGCGGCAATGGCGTCGAATAACAATTCGTCTTCGGCATAAGACGTGAGCATGATCACTTTGATCTCTGGCGCTTGCGTGACAATTTGCCGACAAGCATCGGTACCGCTTCCGCCCAATAGCCGAATATCCATCACCACGACATCGGGACGGAGAAGCATGGTTTTTTGGACCGCTTCTTTGACTGTGGCCGCCTCGCCCACGACGGTAAAGTTGGGATGGTTTTCCAGGAGTGTGCGCAAGCCGAGCCGCACTACCTCATGATCGTCCACGATAATAATTCTGAGTGACATGTCACCTCTCAATGACTGAACAATAAGTCAAAACGCGATCCCATTATACCTCTAAAATGGTTTTTCTGCATCCTTTGATTGAAGCGACCGTATCACGTTTGGGACAAGGCCACAAACCGACTGCCAATGATTGAAATCATCGGCTGAACCCACAAAATGCGTTAAAAACCCATTGGAACAACCTGTCTCTGGCAGGTTGTGAATATCAGTGCGTTTCAATGCTCCGCACGACGGCAACAAGCCATCTTGTCCCCAGCTTGATACACTCACGATTGAAGGGGGGCGCGTTTACCGACTCATCAACATAAATAACAGATCGTTCACGTTCGTCCCGGTCGGGCCGGTGCGGATCAAATCGCCCAGTGCATTGAAGAAGGTGTAACTGTCATTGGCCGCTAACGCCGCCCAGGGGTCCAGGCCCAGTGTCCGGGCGCGGGCTACCGTCTCGCCGGTGACGATCGCGCCCGCACCGTCGGTGGGGCCATCGGTGCCGTCGGTCGCCAACGCCATCACCAACACGTCCGGCCAGCCGTCGAGCGCCAGCGCCGCCGCGAGCGCCAGTTCCTGGTTGCGTCCCCCCTTCCCGTAGGGGCGGTGGCCCCTACGGGACACCGTCCCCTCGCCGCGCACAGTTACCGTGGTTTCGCCGCCCCACACCAGGCAGGCCGGCGGGGATAGAGGATCGCCGTGGGCGCAGATCCCCTTGGTCAGCGCCGCCGCTACCTTGGCCACCTCTCGTGCTTCCCCCTCGACGTAGGTGCTCAGCAGCAGCGCGTTGAATCCCAATTGACGTGCCTGCTCCACCGCTGCTACCGCCGCCAGTCGGTTGGAGCCGACGATGACGTGCTGTACCTGCTCGAAAGCCGGATCGCCGGGCTTGGGCGTTTCTCGGAAGAAAGAGGTTTCTCCGGTTTCAACGATACCATAATGCTCCAACACCTCTCGTGCTTCTGCCACCGTCGTCGGATCGGGCACGGTGGGGCCAGAAGCGATGACGTCGAGCGGGTCGCCGACTACGTCGGAGAGGATGAGGGTGACCAGCGGAGCCGGGGCGACCATGCGGGCCAGGTTGCCGCCCTTGATGCGCGAGCAATGCTTGCGAACCGTGTTCACCTCGTTGATCGTCGCGCCAGAGCGGAGAAGCGCGTCGGTGAGCGCCTTCAAGTCGGCCAGAGTCAGATCGGGCGCGGGCAGTGTCAACAGCGCCGATCCGCCGCCGGAGATGAGGCAGATGACCAGATCGCGTTCCGTCGCCTGGGCGGCGCAGTCGGCGACGGCCTGCGCCCCGCGCACCGAGTTTTCGTCGGGCGTTGGGTGGCCTGCCTCCAGGATTTGGAGATTTTTGACGGGAGATTGGGAGATGTTGTGGCCATACTTGGTGACGACGATGCCCTGGGTCAATCGCTCGTCCAGGATCTCTGCGATAGCGGTGGCCATTGGCGCAGCGGCCTTTCCACCTCCGATGACAAAGGTGCGTTCATAGTCACTCAGGTCGTAGTGGCGATCGGCGACGGTGAGCGCGTCTCCCTGGCGGTGAACGTGTCGGTGTATGGCGGCAGCCGGTTCGACGGCGGCTAATGCGGCTCGTTGCAATTCGTCGGCGACAGCGCGCAGGTGTTGGCTTTTGATGGCTAATCCTCCAGGTTCTCGATGGCTTCGGCGGCTGCTTCCTCAGGTGTGGCCCGCTCTTTTAACACTCGCTCGAGCGCCTCTTGCAAGATCGGGCCGGTGGCCGCCATCACCTCCGGGCGAGGCGCGGGGATGGCGGCCTCCATCAAATTGCGCAGCATCGCTTGTTCCTCGCCAGATACGTCCCACAACTGGAGCACGCTGTGCGTGGCAGGTAGGTAGCCGGCCGCCTGGGTCCATTGCGCGTTGCGCTCTGGCGCGGTGAGCCAGTCGAACAGTAACATCGCCAAGTCCTGGCGCGCCGGGTCGTCGGTGACCATCGCCAAGGCCCAGCCCCGGGCGATGCTGATGGGTTGGCCGCTGCGAGTGGGTATCGGCGCGGCAACAGTCTCCTCGTCGGCCTCGAGCCAGTAGCGACCGGCCCGCACGACCGTCATCCCCGCTTGCCCACCTTTGAACTGCTCCCATGCCTGATCCACATGAGTGATGGTCAGAACCGTCGTCGGCGCGATCACGGTGGTGGTGATGCACTTGCTGTAGAAATCAAACACCCTTACCATCGCTTCCTCGTCGAGCCATGGGGCGCCCTCGGAGTCGATCAGTTTTCCGCCGGACCCCAAATATTGGATCAACGTCGCGTCGTTGATTTTTCCACCGTACCCTCCAGCAGGGAACAGGAAGGGGGCTGGCGCGGAGATGATCTGCTGCCAGGAGAGAGGGGGCGCATCGAACAGGGCCGGGCGATAGGCCAGGTGCTGCATATCGACGCCGATGACCGTCCCCATAGTTTGCCCTTCCACCTGGCTCATCGTCGTGGCGAAGGGGAAGCGGTCGCTGGTCGCAGATTGAGCCAAGAAGCCATCAAGCGGTTGAATGAGGCCCGAACCGGTCACGGTCTCCAAGTCGGCTGTGTCCAACACCACCAGGTCAGGCAAGATCGCTGGAGCAGCATCCCGCGCCGTGCGCATAAAGTCGAGCAGTCCCCCTCGTCCATGTGACTTTTTCACAGTCACCTCGACTTGCAGATCAGGGTAGTAGGCGTCTCTGAAATCGGACAACTGTCGCGCGAGAGTGTCTGCACCGGCTTTCCGGGCATAGGGGTTCAATTCTTCAGGCAGCCACAGTTTCAGGGTGATAATCATTGGAGGCGGCTTGCGGGTCGGTGTGGGGATGACCGTGGGCGACGCGAAGGTCGGCATCGGCGTCGGTGGTATAGAAACCGGCGTCGGCGTTGTCCCCCCACAGCCTGCCAGGATCAGAAGCAACACAATGAACAATGAACAATGAACAACGAACGATGAACTACGATCATTGTAAGGATTAAAGGCAAAGCGCAGAGATTGCATAGCACCTCCTACCAATCTATCATGGTTACTGACGTGCCCATTATAGCACAACATATCCCCAAGTCCTACTTGTCAACCACAGCGGATTGGGGTATGATTTGAACGTTCCCTCAGGAGGTTGGCTTGATCAAACCCCAGACGAGTCTCGAATTCAAACCAGTTGTTTCCCCCAGGTGGGAGTGGGTGTTGCTTATTCTCATCCTGTGCCTGGCTGCGGGGCTGCGTCTGTGGCGGTTAGACAGCGCGCCACCCGGCCTGACCCACGATGAGGCCAGCAATGGTCACGACGCGGCGGCTGTGTTACAGGGCGTCCGGCCCATCTATTTCACCGTCGGGTATGGGCACGAGCCGCTCTATCCTTACTCGGTTGCTTTGGTGATGACCTTTTTGGGTTCCACGGATGCGGCGCTGCGCTTGACGACGGCAGGTTGGGGGCTGGCGCTGATCTTGCTCAGTTACGGCTTCACCCGACGGTTGTTCGGACCGCTGCCTGCTCTGCTCGCTGCCGCGTGGATGGCGGTGTCGTTCTGGTGTGTGATGACCAGCCGGGTAGGACTGCGGGCTATCACCCTAGCCGTTATGTTCACTGCTTCGATATTCTGCTTCTGGTCGGCGGTGCCGGAGCCCGCTCGTCCGTCGCCACGATCGATCCCGCGCGATGGGATGTGGTGGGCGTTATCCGGCCTATTTCTCGGCGCGTCGATCTATACGTACATGGCGAGCCGCGTCACGTGGGCCGTCTACCCTTTATTTTTGGTGTATCTTTTCGTGCTTTGTCTGCTTGGCGCACGTGATGAATGGAAGCGCCAGCTTGTTGGCACTGTCGTCGTCCTGTTGGTAGCGGCCCTCGTCGCCGCGCCACTGATTCACTTTCTGATCGCCCACCCGGAGACGGAGCAGAGAATTGGGCAGCTCAGTGTGCCGCTGGAGCAAGCCGCGCGCGGTGATTTCAGTGGCCTCTGGCGAAACGTATCTCTCTCCTGGCCCATGTTTACTTTCCAGGGCGATCCATTGTGGCTTTACAATGTTTCTGGTCGTCCACTGCTCGATACGGTGAGCGGAGGGCTTTTTTACGCCGGCATACTCGTTTGCTTGTGGCGCTGGCGTGACCCGCGCTACGCTTTTCTGTTGATCTGGTTGATCGTTGGCGTCAGTCCGGCGCTCGCCACCGGCCCCGACGCTACCGTCCTGCGTTCTATCGCGGTCCAACCTGTCACGTTTATCATCGTTGCCCTGGCGTTGGCGACTGTTTTTCAGTTCTTTTATCAAAGAGCGAGACGATGGGTCCGTGTCGTGGAGATTGGCAGTGTTGTCGTGCTCGTCGCCGTCTTGGGCCTTCGTACTGCGCGCGCCTACTTTGACGTCTGGGCGGCGCACCGGGACGTCCGCGTGGCCTATCACCACGCGCTCGTTCAAGAGGCCCGTTACCTGAACGCACAGACCGAGGGCGGAGTGGTGGCGTTCTCGTCGATTTACCCCGGTCGTTTCCACGACCCATACACGGTGGAGATGACGCTGCACCGCGACGATCTGGCGCTGCGCTGGTTCGATGGGCGGTTTGCCCTCGTCTTTCCATCCGAAGGCGAATCTCGCGTGATCGTTCCTGCCATCGCCCCGCTTGACGAGACGCTGGAGCCGCTCTTTGACGAGTACAGTTCACACATTCACACCGAATATCTCCGCCCCGATGACCTGATCCCTCGTTTCGACGTCTACCGTTTCGACGCCGCCGGGGCGCTGGCGGCGTTCCTCCCGCTTGTGAAAGATTCGCCGGTGTACTGGAGTCCGTCCGACGTGTTTCCTGCCGACGAGCCGCAGGCGACCTACGAGCCCCTCGTTCTCCCGGTCGATGTGGGTGGCGTCATCGAGTTGATCGGCTACGATCTGCGCACGCCAGTCGTCGAACCGGGCGGGGCCGTAGAACTGCTGACCGTGTGGCATGCCAACACGTTCTTCAGGTCAGAAGCGATCGTGTTCACTCATTTGCTCGACCATAACAGCAAGGTCGTGGGGCAGATGGATCGACTCGACGTTCCTTCCTGGCACTGGCAGCCGGGGGACGTTTTTGTGCAACTGCATCGCTTTCCGGTAGACGCCGGTGCGCCGCTCGATCTCTACCACCTGGAAGTGGGCGTCTACTCCCACGGGAACTTGAAACGCCTGCCCGTCATCGCCGACGGCGTCGAGATAGATGATCGCGTTCTCTTCCAGCCAGTGAAAGTCAAAGGTCAATGACCAAATCCAAAACTCCCCCGGTGGTCATTCGTCATTGGTCATTCGTCATCCTCTTGCTCCTGCTCACCTGGGGCCTGCGTCTTTGTTGCCTGGAGACCGTTCCTCCGGGCTGGCGCGACGATGAGCTGATCAATATCCACGCGCTCTCCGGCGAACTATTGAAAGGTCGTTTTCCGTTGTATTTCACCGGCGCTTCCGGTCACGAGCCGCTCTATCACTATCTCCACGCTGGCGTGCACGCTGTATTGGGATTCAATGTGTTGAGCGGCCACTTTCTTTCCGTCGCTCTGGGTACGCTAACCATCGCATTGACGTATTCTCTGACTCGTCGTCTCTTTGGACGTATGGCCGCCGTTGTCGCGTCGCTGGCGCTGACGGTTTCCTTCTGGTCGCTGATGTACAGCCGCACGGCCATCCGCCACATCAACCTGCCGCCGCTGGCTCTGGCAACCTTCTATGTGTTTTGGCGCTCCTTTACGAACAGTGCTCGACCCTCGAGTCTCAAATCTCAAATCCTGCTGGGATTGACACTAGGCGCGTCTCTTTACACCTATCCTGCCGCCCGCCTGCTTCCCGTGCTGCTTGTCCTGTTCGCCATCTACCTGGCGCTGTTTCACCGGGATTCGTTCAATCGTCACTGGCGTGGTTTGCTCGTGGCGCTGGTGGTTATGGCCGTGCTGGCGCTGCCGCTGGGGATCGCTATCGCTCAAGGGCGTACAGAGGCCGCCGCCCAGGGTATCGGGGCCGACGCCCGCCTGGACGAGCTGGCCGTGCCACTTCGAGAATTGCAGGCCGGTAATCCCCGTCCTCTGCTGGAGACCACATGGGCGACGTTGGGGATGTTCCACGTCACTGGCGACCCTGAGTGGCTGTACAATATCTCTGGACGCCCGGTGTTCAATCTGCTCGGTGGGGCGCTTTTGTGGGTCGGCGTCGCGCTGTGCCTGTACCGTTGGCGACAGCCGCGTTACTTTTTTTTGCTTCTCTGGCTGGGATTGGGTCTCAGCCCCGCCTTCATCAGCACCCCGCCCGCTAGCCTGAGCCACACGATCTTGGCTCAACCTGTCGCCTACATTTTCCCTGCTCTGATCATCACCAAAGCTCAATCTCAAACACTTGCACTGCGCTGCGGGTGCAGTGCAGGTGTCTCGAATCTCAAATCCAAGACATTGTTCATTGTGTATTGTTCATTCTTCATTTTATTCTTGACCACCAACGCTGTCCGAGATCTTTGTGACTACTTTATCATCTGGCCGCAGCGTGGAATGGTGCGCCTGCTCTATCGCGCCGATTATCGCCAGGTTGCCGCTTATCTGGATGCTCATTCTGAGATCGCCGACGTGGCTGTTTCCAGCAGATTGCTTGGCCCCTGGGATCGCCTGGCGTTGGAGGTGGACATCCAACGCGACGACGTCGCCGTGCGTCTCTTTGATCCCGAACGTGCGCTGATCTGGGTCGCGGAAGATGCTCCATCGCCGCTGCTGCTCACTTCTTGGCCCGACCCGGCCTCGCCGATCAAAGGCTTGCTGGCAGGAGGCGCTTCACTGGAGGTCATCCCGCCTCATCTCTCGCTTTATGCTCTGCCTACAATCCCTGATTCGCAATCCCCAACTCCCAATTCACGGTTCGCCAATGGCCTGGAATTGATCGGAATTCACTGGCTGGACGAGACGGCTCTGCTCGCTATCTGGCGCGTCGCTGCGCCGCTTGACCTGCCGCCTATCCCTGTCGTCGCCAACCCGCCTCCGCCGGGCGTATATTCCGGGCCGCGGCTGGCAGCCTTTGTTCATCTTTTGGATACCAACGGTACGTTGCTCGATGACGACGATGGCTTGTGGGTGGATCCGCTCACGCTCCGGCCTGGCGACCGCTTTGTCCAGATTCATCGCTTCACCCTTCCTCACGATGCGCACTCCTACACGGTCGAGCTTGGCCTCTACGATCCACTGACCGGCGAGCGTTGGGCTGTGCTGGATGCCGAGGGGCAACCTGTCACCGACCGGTTGCTGTTTCCCGGCAAAGAAGGCAGTCCGTAGTTGGGTCAAATCCGGCTTGCGCTGCGCTGTCTCAGTTGACCGCAACCGGCTTGGATCTCGACACCTCGGCGCATCCGCACTGAGCAGGAGATGCGATGTCGTTGAAGGATTTTGGTAAAGGCGGCGATGCGTTCAGTGGGGGATTGTCGCCCCTCGTAGATTGGGGAGGGATTGAGGGGAATGAGGTTGACGTGGGCCAGCAGCCCCTTGAGGCGGCTGGTCAGCGCCTGAGCTTGCTCCGGCGAATCGTTCACGCCCTTGATGAGCGCCCACTCAAAGCTGACCCGTCGTCCGGTGCGCTCGACATAGTGGTGGCAAGCCTTGAAGAGGGCGTCCAACCCATAGCGGCGATTGATGGGGACGAGTTGGGCGCGCAGCTTATTGGTTGCGGCGTGCAAGGAGATGGCAAGGGTGATCTGCAACCCCTCTCCTGCCAGTCGCTCGATGCCCGGTACCAGTCCTACTGTGGAGAGGGTAATGTGTCGCTGTCCCAACCGGAAACCCTTGGGGTCAATCAGGCGGCGGATCGCAGCCAGCGATGCGTCGTAATTGGCCAGCGGCTCGCCCATACCCATCAGCACAACGTTGGTCAACCGTTCGTTCTCCGCTTGCAACACCCGCGCAAAGTGAAGCGCCTGGGCGACGATCTCGCTGCTGCTGAGGTCACGGCGGAAGCCCATCTGCCCGGTGGCGCAAAAGGGACAGCCCATCGCACAGCCCACCTGGGTGGAGATGCAGGCGGTGCGGCGGTGCTCGTAGCGCATCAACACTGCCTCGACCGTCTCGCCGTCCGCCAGGCGGAGCAGATCCTTGCGTGTCTCGCTGTCCGCCGACTGCACCGTGTCTGCCACCTGCGGCGCGCCGATGGTCGTCTCGCTTGCCAGTCTCTCGCGCAGCGACAGCGGAAGATTGGTCATCTGGTCGAAGGAATCGGCCAGGTGAACGTAGAGCCACTCCCAGAGCTGGCGGGCGCGATAAGCAGGCTCGCCCCAGTTCTTTAGGAGAGATTGGAGAGTGGCGAGGTCGAGGTTGTAGAGATAAGTTGTGGTTTGCATCAGGGTTTTGGTGGCATCCCCTAGATGCTACCGCCACTACGGGGTAAGCGGCGCAGCCACTTTACCCAGGAGAGTTGATCTTTGACCGCGTTGTAAAGTCGCTCGTCAGCGGTGACAAAATCACATCCACGCTGCTGGGCGAGGGCTAGGTAGAGGGCATCGTAGACTGTTCGTCCATGTTGGCAGGCCAGGCAATGGGCTTTTGTAAATAGGTATTCGATGGGGACAAACTCAATACCAGAAGCCAGTAGGGCAGATAGCGCCTCCTGCGCGATTTCGACATCCATCTGGTCGCGCCGTTTCCAAAAAGTGTTGGCAACCTCGGCCAGGATGAGGGTAGGAGCAAGCAAGGACCAGTTTTGTTCCAAGTGTGCATCATGCAAGGCGAGGGCTTGCTCCGAGTCCTCTTCCGGTAGCGCCCACTTGACGACGACGCTGGTATCAATAACCAGATTTTTCATCGCTCGTCACGATCCTGGCGTATCAACATGCTGCTGTCTTCGAATAGGCCATATTGGCGCTGCAGACGTTCACGGATTTCATCCATCTTGGAACGCGCTGCAAGCCTACTGCTCAATTTAGGACGCATGACAATCTCCCATCCCCGTAGCGTTATCTCCCACTCTCCGCCAATGGGTAATAATTCACGGGGAATAAAGATGCCGTCTTTAGCAATCGCTGTTTGCGTAGCCATAATCTTCTCCTCTGGGCCACTTCCAGGTCGTACTATGGTGAGAGTATACACGAGAAAGCGTATCTTTACAAGCCGTAGCTGGCGCCCGATGCGCTCATCCGCGGCCAACGCAAAACGGCCCCGCCGCTCTCGTGAGCGCCAGGGCTGTTTCGTTTTCAGAGGACACGGCATCTGCTCAACGCTTCTCGTTGGCAACACTCCACACAATTTCAGCCACGCGCCGGGCAGCATTGGGTTGGCCTAACGCCTGGGCATGGACAGTCATCTGGGCTAGCGAGGAATTGTCCGGAGATAGCAGATTTCGCACCGCTACCGCTGCTCGCCTGGGAGTTGGAGCCCAGACTCCGGCGCCGGCCTGTACGACGTACTCCACGTTGGGGCGTTCCTGGCCCGGTAATGCGCCGCTTAGCACGATCGGCAGTCCCATCACCAGCGCTTCGCTGATGGTGCTAGGGCCGGCCTTGGTCACCAGCAGGTCAGCCGCCCGCATCCATTCGTGCATATTCTGCACAAAGCCCTTCACTTGCACGGGCAGAGGCCACGTCGTAGCGGTCAGTCTGGCCTGTAGCTGTTCGTTGCGCCCGGCGATCATCACCAACTGGGCCTGCACACCGCTGGCTGCTACCGTCTTGCACAGGCGGTAGAATGGCCCCATACCTTCTGCCCCGCCTACCAGGAGCACCACCGGCAGATCCGGCTCTAGTCCCAATTTTCGTCGCACGGCGAGGGGATTTTTTCGTGTGATTGCAGCGAAGCGGGGGTTCACTGGCAACCCAGTTACCTGGATGCGCTCGGCAGGCAGCCCACAGGCAAGCGCCCCTCGACGGGCGCCTTCGGTGGGTACGAGATAGCGACTTCCCCCTGGCTCGAACCAGAAAGGATGTCCCGCGATCAAGTCAGTCATCAGTGTGACCAGGGGCGTGTGGGCATTGATGTTGTCCAGACCTCGTAGAATGGGAGCATTGAAGAGCGGGTGGCAACAGACGACGACGTCGGCTGGATGGTCGCGCAGGAGCTCTATGAACATAGCACGGGCCAGCAGCCACCAGCCTTTATTGAGCACCATGACTCGGCGTTGTCCATTGGATAGATGCCAGGCGATGGCCCAGGGCTTGCCTTTCAGTCGGACCAGATAGGTGTAGATACTGCCCAACCGATCGAGGGGCCAGGGCGCGTACTCGGCCAAAGGATCTATGAACGCGATCTGGGCTGCCTCGCCGTAGCGGTCTTGGAGGGCTTCGGCTACTGCGGAGGCTGCGCTGCGGTGCCCGCCGCCCGTATCAGAGAACAAAATGAGCAGTCGTCTAGCGCGCCGGCGATGTCCTGCGCGCGAACCGGGGTTCGTCGCCGAAGGAATCATCGTCTCCTCCATTCAACAATGCTTTGACTTGTTTCTCAAACTTGCTGCGCGGGAGCATCACGGACCGGCCACAGGTGAGACAGCGGATGCCAATGTCAGCGCCCGTTCGGGTCACTTCCCATTCGTATCCTCCGCAAGGGTGAGGTTTTCGCAGGCGCACCCTGTCGCCGACGTGTACTTCAAGTGGTACGTTGCGCATTGGCTATTCAGGCACGACGTTGATCGTGACAGGCAAGGTGACTTTCTCACCTCCCGTCGCGGTCGGCACGCGCCCGGTGGTCGGATCGTATAGACCCACCGAGATGGTCGCCGGTCCCACATAGTCGAGATGCTCTGCCGCGAACGTCATCAGGTGGGGATCCACAATCGTCTCACCGGCGATCCAGCTTGTGGTCGGGCGAGTTCCGTTGGCGGGAACACCGTCGTGCTGCGCGATGAGACGAACCTCGCCTGAGGCCGACAAGAGATGGGTGAATACCATATAGTCCATCGGACTGGTTCCCTCCAGCGCTTGCCATTCGAGGGTCAGCAAAAGACGCTCTGACGTGGTGATATCCGTGGCCGATAGACTGTAACGGGCCAGTGTGGCAAAATCTCCGAAACGGATCTGTATCTCGTCCGAAACAGCGGTCTCCGATACCTCGGTTGGGGTGGGAGTTTCCGCCGGTTCCGGTGTAGACGTCGTTGTTGCCTCCGACGCGAGAGGCTGATTCGGCCCCGACGTAGGAGAAGAGACGGGATTGGGGACAGTCGTAGCGGGCAGTGTAGAAGTTAGCGCCAGGGATTCGGTCGGTGCCAGGCTATCTTCTGTAGAGGTCGCCGCTGCTACGGGAGTGAGCGGTTCCACGCCAGCTCTCGGCGTGGCCGTCGGAGAGGACATTGCCAGATTGTAGAAGGGCAAATCAGGCAAGATAAGCGTCATGCTGACAAAGATCGCTGCGCTAATAGCGATAAATACGACCACCATGGCCCAGGCTTGTATGACTCGCTCGCCCGCCGCTTCCCGCTCGAGCGTGAACATGGCGAGGTTCCGTTCCCTGTGAGCGGTCAACGCGCGAATTATATAGATGATGGCGCCGATAGCACACCCAGCGTAGAGAACCCAGGCATACTCTACCAAACGCTGGAAAAGAACCCTCATTGTGCTCTTAACACCCCGCGAACGATAGCCTCCAACCGTGGCGCCAGCATTTGACCGGCCTCCAGCACTTCCTCGTGAGTCGTCTCCGCTGGCGGCGCGCCCTCGACCGGCAGCACGTTGCCGATACCAGAAAGCCCCAGTACCGCCGTGCCGCCGTGCCGTGCGACGGTGACTTCGGGAACAGTGGACATGCCGACAGCATCGGCTCCAATCGCACGCAGAAATCGCACATCGGCCGGGGTCTCGAAACTCGGACCGGCCAGGCAGATGTATGCGCCTTCTCGCAATGGCACGTCCGCCTCGGCTGCTGCTTGCTTGGCAAGCGTTCTTAACTGCGCATCATACGCCTCCGACATATCGGGGAAGCGCGGCCCGAGATCGTCCAGGTTTGGGCCTCGTAATGGATTCAGCCCCGCCATTCCGATCAGATTGAGGTGGTCAGTGATGAGCATGACGTCTCCAGGAAGGAATGTCGGATTGAGGCCGCCGGCAGCGTTGGTGACGATCAGGGTTTCAATGCCCAGAACCTGCATCACGCGCACGGGAAAGGTGATCTCTGCCATCGAATAGCCCTCGTAGTAATGCGCCCGTCCTTGCATCACCACCACGGATTGTTCTTCCAACTGTCCGACGACTAGTTGGCCGACGTGTCCCTCCACAGTCGCCACGGGGAAATGAGGGATATCGCTGTAAGGGATGGTAACACTGTTCTCAATGCTATCAGCCAGCGTGTTGAGTCCAGAGCCGAGGATCAGGCCAACCTTTGGCTGGAGTTGAGTCTTTCCTCGTATTGTTGCTACAGCATTCTCAAAGTGCGAGTGTGAGAAAAATTCAGGCACGAGCGCCTCCCGCTGAAATATCAAATCGCATCCAATAACTCTTGTTTCTTCTTCTCGAATTCGACGTCGGTGATGATCTTTTTCTGGCGCAATTCATCCAGTTCGGCGATCAGTTCAGGGACGTCGCCAGCGCCTGGCGCTTCGGTGCTCAGTACTCGCTTGGCCCGTTCTTCAAGGACATTCAGTCCGGCAAGTCCCGCTTTCTGATCGAGTAGATCTTTTTTGAACCCGATGGGATCGGCGATGCGGCGAAAGACGTCAATACCACTTTCGGAACCGGAGATGATCTCGAGATCGCCAAACTTGAGCAGACGTCCCAGGGCCGATTGCTCCATCACAATGTCGTTGACTTTTTCCAAGGAGGTGTCAGACACCCGCGTGTTGACCGTCCCCGAGATCTGGATGATGCGCCGGTTGGTGACAATGTACCGCGTGTACCACCATTCTATGAAGCGAAGCAAAAAGTGACCGAGGGGCACAAGCAACAGCAGAAAACCGAACCACGTCCAGGGCGGTGTCCCGTAGAGGCCACCGCCACTGCGGGGCGGGGAAATAATGACGCCCATCACAGAAAGCCCGATGATGACGATGCTAAGAGCAACGTCGAGCAGGATTGTGGCCAGCAGGGTGATCCAGTGATCGCGGGTGGTCCGCACGATCCGTTCGTCGCTTATCAGCAGTTTGTCAACGTAACTCATTCTGCCTCCTCCGATGCGTTCAATGCTTGTTCATTATAGCATATTTTGCATAAACTAAAAAATGCGATTTCCCGATCGTTCGGGAGCGCCCTAACGATGCAGTTGAGCCATCCACTTCCGCGTCAGTTCTCCGATATCCGCGTAAACCAGGTCTGGTTTTATCGGCGAGGCGGCTACGTCGGCCTCAGTGGAGATCCCCGAAAGGACAAGTACAGTAGTCAGGCCAATCCGTGCGGCCCCGATGATGTCTGTACCCATCCGGTCTCCTAGCATCGCAGTCGTTGTCGCTCCACTTGTGGGGCAAGTGCCCATCCGTCGCAGTGCCTCCTCGTACATCTGTGGTTCCGGCTTGCCAACGACGACTGGCGCGACGCCGGTGGTGACCTCCAGCGCCGCCAACTGAGCGCCGTTGCCCGGTACCGGGCCTTGCTCTGTAGGGTAGTTCACGTCCGGGTTGGTGCCGATGAACCTGGCTCCGTGATGGATAAGCAGCGCGGCAGTCTCAAGTTTATCCCACGTCAACTGTTTATCCCAGCCGACGACGACGTAGGCGGCCTCCTTGTCGGTCAACACAAAGTTCTGTTCCTCCAAAGCCTGACGTATCCCATCGCCACCGATGACGTAAACGCGGGAGCCAGATGGTGCGACATCCGCCAGGTAGGCGGCGGCGACCAGGGCAGAGGTCAGCACGCGCTCAGGCGACACCTCGACGCCGAAGCGAGCTAGTTTGGCGACGTATTGCTCCGGCGTCCGGCTCGAGTTGTTCGTGGCCAGGATGAAATCAATGTGCTGTTTACGCAGGAAATCGAAGAATGACTTCAGGCCGGGCATCGGTTCGCCGCCATGCCACAGTACGCCGTCCACGTCCACGATCAGGTGGGTGATGGATTGGAGGCTGGAGGCCGGACGTCCTTTGGGCGAGAGCTTGGATGTTTGCAGTTGTTCATAGTCATCCGGGGTGTCTATGTCTGCCAGTACATCGGGGTCGGCCACTTTGACAGTGGCGACCTCTTTCTCGTAGCGGGTAATCAGACTCCGTCCTCCTTCATCGCCGGCGACGGCGGCCAGATCGGGGAAGAAGCAACGATCGAAGAGAACTGGAGTGCTGCGTCGTCCGGCGTGCGTGGGATGGACGACGGGAGCGCCGGTTTCCTCGAAGCGGTTCACGATCGCTCGCAGCAGGTCGGGCGTGATCAACGGTTGATCGCATTGCAAAAAGATCGCCGCGTCGGTCGTGGGCGGGAGTGCGGCGAGTCCCACCTGTACCGAGGTGCTCATCCCTTCCTCCCAGCGCCAGTTCATCACGACATGCACGGGGCGGTGACCCAGCGCCGCGCGGGCAGCCTCAGCCTGGCAGCCCAGCACGACGATCGCCGGCTCTAGCCCCGCATTCAGCGTCACATCGGCGACGTGAGCCAAGAGCGGGACGCCGCCCCAGTCGAGCAGTTGTTTGGGCTTGCCGAAACGGGTGGACGCACCAGCGGCGAGGATGACGGCAGCGATCTGTTTCACGATGATTTACCTCTGGCTATATGGGTCATTGCCATAACCGTTGAATGTTCGCTTCACCGTTCACGCTTACCTTAAGCCTGGGGTGATGAAAATAGGCTCCGGGATGTCTCCTAATTGGTTCCATTTTTGTTCCGCTTTCCGTTCCAGCACTCATCGCGTTTGAGTGCCAAAAGGACGCTGGTCAGATGCCGTTTTGCCATAAA
>DAOTUB010000242.1:0-26266 GCA_034437455.1 Anaerolineae bacterium
TTTTTCTCCAGACTGTATCTTTTCAATAAAACGGGGCTATGTAGCCGAGGTTTCCATACCTCGCGGGCCTGCGCGCTATGGAAAGCGCGGCTACGTCGAAAGCTCCCCAGACTTTTGAATTATACCCCCAGCAACCCAACGCTTGGCTTTCCCGGCTAACAGTGGTATGATAATGCTTTCTGTAACCAGTTACCGACAAAGGAGTACGTCTCATGACCAAGAAAATCGCCGTCGTCGCTATCGGCGGCAACTCACTCATCAAGGACAAGAACCACATCACGGTGGCCGACCAGTATCGGGCAGCCGGAGAGACCTGTCACCACATTGCGGAGATGATCGCCCAGGGTTGGGACGTGGCTATCGGTCACGGCAATGGTCCCCAGGTGGGTTTCATTCTACGCCGCTCCGAGATCGCGGCCAAGGTGGCGGGGATGCACGAGGTGCCGCTCGAATCCTGTGGAGCCGATACCCAGGGTGCTCTCGGCTACCATCTCCAGCAGAATCTCCAGAACGAGTTCAGGCGGAGGAACTTGAACAAAGCTGCCGCTACTGTCGTCACTCAAGTTCTGGTGGATAGAAACGATCCCGCGTTTGAGAACCCCAGCAAGCCCATCGGTGGATTCATGGAGGAAGAAGAGGCACAAGAAAGAGCCCAAAAGGAAGGTTGGACGGTAGTGGAGGACGCGGGGCGCGGTTGGCGGCGCGTGGTTCCTTCTCCCCTCCCCAAAGAAATCATCGAATTGGAGGCCGTGCAAGAACTGCTGGACGCGAGCATCACCACAGTGACCGTCGGCGGCGGCGGCATTCCGGTCATACGTAACGAGGAGGGCAACCTGGAGGGTGTAGCAGCGGTCATTGATAAGGACTATGCCTCCTCGCTGCTCGCTCGCTCGATCAACGCCGATCTCTTTCTCATTTCCACTGCCGTAGAGCAGGTCTATCTCAACTTTGGTAAACCCGACCAGCAGGCGATCGACACGATGACGGTTAGCGAGGCGAAGCAGTACATGGAGGAAGGACACTTTGCCAAGGGAAGTATGCTGCCGAAAATCCAGGCCATCATCTGGTTCCTGGAAGGCGGGGGTAAGGAAGCGCTGATCACGGATCCAGAAAACATCGCTTTGGCCCTGGCAGGAAAGACCGGCACGCGGATCGTCCCTTGACGCTTGCGAGGGAGCGATAAGAACGCAATTCCGTTGTAACGGGGTTGTAACCCAAGAAAACCTCAAAGTGTCGTAAAATGCTTTATGGGTTCTTGCGATCACACCTTGAGTGTACTATCTGTGGCGCGGAGTATGGCATTGACGACATTGAGCGCGCCCGCCGTGGCAGCGGTGGTCTCCTCAATGTCGTCTAAAACTGTGTACTCATCGTCCAGCGCATAAATTCCGTGGGGCTTACGATGACTGAAGTGGTATTTCTGGGGACCGGCAACGCTTTCTCCGCCGGGCGCCGGGGGAACTTGGTGCTGCTGATCGAGAGCTTGGGCTTTCGCATGCTGGTCGAAACCGGGCCGGTGATCATGGAGCAATTGGCCCGCGCCAGCCTGCGAGCCGCCGACATTGAGCGTCTCTTTGTCTCCCACTCCCACGGCGACCACACACTGGGATTTCCGATGCTGACCCTCAGCCGCCTCCGAGCCTCGAACTCGCTCCACGTCTATGCTGGCTCTCACACCATCGCGATCCTGCAAACGCTTGGCGCGTTGACGTTTTCTAATCTCAAGCCCCACCCGACGAATATTCAGTGGCACGAACTGTCGGAAAAAGGCCCGGATGAGATAGGTCTGACGCAAGACGTCATTTTGCGCACCACCGTGCCCGATCATCCACCCGGTGTGCCCACGTTGGCCGCTCGTTGGGATTTTGCCGGCGGCCCATCTATCACCTTCGCCACCGACACCCGCGCCTGCGACGCCGCCGTAGAGCTGGCCCGGGGCAGCGATCTCTTGATCCACGAGGCGTCCTTCAGCGCCGTGTTGCAGCCAGATCAAGATCCGGGCCTGCATTATCACAGCTCGGCCCGGCAGGCCGGCGAGATCGCGCGCCGGGCCGGTTGTCCACGCCTGGCGCTGGTGCACCTGGCGCCAGAGATCGGCCAGCATCCCGATGTGTTGATCGAAGAAGCGCGTGCCGGCACCGACTTGCACGTCATCGTCCCTGAGGATGGTGACCGTTTATCTTTGGAATAATGTAACGGAGGAAACTCGATGAATCTGTTGATCTCTGTGGATATGGAGGGTATCTCCGGCGTGGTCAAGTGGGATCACGTCACATCCACCCACAAGGAGTACGACCGTTTCCGCAAGCTGATGACCGCTGAGGCGAACGCCGCCATCGAGGGCGCGCTGGCTGGCGGAGCCAGCCGGGTCGTCGTCAACGACAGCCACGGCGGAATGTCAAATATGTTGATCGAGGAGCTTAACTCTGCCGCAGAGTTGATCTCTGGCAGCCCCAAGCCCTTCGGCATGATGCAGGGCATCGGCCCCGATGTGGACGCCGTCTTTTTCGTCGGCTACCACGCGGCAGAGGGCACGGGCGCGGCGATCCTCTCGCACACCTGGAGCAGCCGTGCCGTGCACGAAGTACGCCTCAACGGCCAGACCGTGGGCGAGACGGGCATCAACGCAGCGCTGGCAGGCAGCTTTGGAGCGCCGGTTCTGCTGGTCGCGGGCGACCGGGCCGTGACCGAGGAGGCGCGGGCGCTCCTGGGCGAGATCGAGACAGTAGCCGTCAAGGATGGCGTGACGCGCAGTGCCGCTCAATGCCTGCACCCAGAGGTAGCGCAAGAGCGCATCCGCCAGGCCGCTGAGCGCGCCTTGAAGCTGACCGTTTCGCCATTCGTTCTCTCGACGCCCATCACGCTGCGCGTCATCTTCCAGAATGCCCTTCAGGCCGATCAAGCCTCGCTGCTGCCCGACGGTCAGCGTGTGGACGGACGCAGCGTCGAATGGATCGGCGAGGATATGCCAGCGGTGTACAAAGCCTTTCGGGCAATGACGAGCCTTGCCTGGACAGGGTAAAGAGCAAATTTGAGCATCGTTGCTATCCTGGAAGCCCGATTATATGCGCGCTGATCTGCACATTCACACCACCGCCTCCGATGGTTGCTGGTCGCCGGAGCGCGTGGTAGCCGAGGTCAAGGCCCGTTCCATTGACTTCTTTGCCGTCGCCGATCACGACACCATCGCCAGCGTACCTCTGGCCGAGACCCTCGCTCACGAGGCAGGGCTGGCCTTTTTGCGCGGGGTCGAGGTCTCCACTCAACTGGACGGGCATCTCTTTCACGTCCTGGCTTATGGTTTTGACCTGGAGGCCTCGGCCCTGACCGCACTGCTGCACGAGAACCGAGCCAGGGCCGATCGGTACAATGAGAATATCATCCGCAGCCTCATCGCCGCCGGTTACCCTCTCGACTTTGACGAATATGCCGCCTACGAATATGACCGCACCCGGGGCGGCTGGCAGGTGCTCAACTTCCTGCTAGATCGGGGTGTCTGCACTAGCTTGCGCGACTATTTTGACAATTTGCTGGCCGATCTGTCCGTCGAATACCCATCGCTTCCCCATCCAGCCGAGGCCGTCGCCGCCATTCGAGCAGCCGACGGTGTGCCGATCCTGGCCCACCCAGGGGAGAGCCTGCGCCACACGAGCGTCACTGAAGAGACGCTGCGCCCCTTCCTCGACGCCGGCATCGCCGGGCTGGAATGTTATTCTCAGTACCACGATGACGCGACGATCCGTTTTTGTCTGGAATGGTGCGATCGCCACGATCTGCTCATCACAGGCGGATCCGACTGCCACGGCGGATTCGTCGGGCGCGAATTGGGCGTCCCGGTTGTGGATGTCGCCGCTCTTAGGTTGGGCGTATTGACAGAGCGGATCGTGTGTTAGATTGCTCGGCAACTGCTTCCCAGTCGTAACATAGAATCGCCAACCAAGAGACGTGCCTCGGCTCATTCCTTGAGCAGCAATTCCCGTTTTGTAGCCGCGCTTTCCATAGCGCGTGCATTTTGCCACATGAAGCACCCTTCGCGATATAGAAATCGCGGCTACAACTCTCGTTTTTCCCCATAACAGGAATTGCTGTCCCTTGAGGGTGAGCGAGTGGGTCCATATTAAAAACGCTTGGCGAGTTTCTCCAGACTTGACAATCACGCCGCTGTCGTTTCTTGACGTTACATATTTTATACAGTATAATGTATAAAGTATAAACGCCGCTTTTACTCTCTGAGTACAGATGATTTTCTGAGGTGTAAGACATGAAAGTGCCACTCCCCAAGGTGACGGGCGGAAGAGTGTTAGCGAGCTGGGTGACGGCAAGCCTCCGCGAGGCGATCCTCAACGGCTATTTCGAGGCTGGCGAGAAACTCGATCAGGATTTGATCGCCAAAGAGCTCAAGGTCAGCCGCACTCCTGTTCGCGAGGCGCTCAAGGTGTTGGAATCCGAAGGGTTTATCGAGCTTCGCCCCCACCGCGGCGCATTTATCCCCAAGGTTTCTCGTCAAGATATTTGCGAGATCTACGAGTTCCGTGGACTGCTCGAAGCGGAGATGGTGCGTCAGGTCACTCCTATCATCCCAGATTCTGTGCTCGATGAATTGGAGCAATCGCTAGAAGAGAATCTGGCGCAGCTTGAATCTGAGGATAGAGCTGGTCACGTCGAAAGCGATATTTACTTTCACGAAACCATCGTCAAGTTCGTCGAGAACACGCTGCTCAAAGAAAGCCTGGAGGGTCTCAACAATCGCATCATCAGAGTGCGGCGGTTTGCCCAACTGCAACCTGGCTATCATCTACTCGAATCGCTCGAAGAACATCGGGCCATCTTCCAGGCTATGCGACGGCGCGACCCGGAAGCGGCGGCTGAGGCGATGTTAATTCATCTGGAAAAGTCATCGCAGCGCATCCAACAGTTTACACAATGACAGAGCGAGCGACAATGCACCCTTTATACAACATCCACGGAGAAGGAAAGCGTATGAAAAGATCTCCCTGAAAAGTCTATCCAAGTGTACGAATAAATACCCAAAGGAGAAGTAAGATGAAAAAGTTAGTTCACGCAGGATTGGTTCTTCTCGTGTTGGCCACCGGGTTGATCGGTTGTGCGCCACCCGTGGAACAGCCAACAGCAGAAGTAGAACAACCCACAGTAGAACAGGCGACCGAACCCCCCGCAGCCGAAGAACCCGCGGCTGAAGTAAAGGTTCTCAAGGTCGGTCTCAACAGTGAGAACGTGCCCTGGGAATTCATGCGAGACGGCGAGCTGGTCGGCTTTGAGGTGGACATGCTCAACGAGCTGGCCAAGCGCATGGACGTCGAGCTGGAGTTTACCACCGTGCCTTTCAGCGGCATCTTTACCGGCCTTCAGTCCGAAAAGTGGGACCTGGCCTCCTCGAGCATCTGGATCACGGAGGAGCGGCTGAAGGAGATGGATTTTGCCGACCCGTACTACGACTCGGACATGGCGCTGATGACCCAGGCGGATTCCTCCATCGCGTCGTTCGAGGATATGGCAGGCGGCGTCTTTGGCGCCGACACCGGCTCGATGAACGACCAATGGCTGAAGGACAACGTCGACAAGTACGGCCCCTACGAGATCAAGAACTATGACAGCCCCACCGATGCCTTCCTCGATTTGCAGGCGGGCCGGTTGGATGGCGTCGTGGCGGACTCGCCGACGGCGCTGTACTATGTGCAGGAGAACGCCGACGCCGGGCTGGACGTGCCGCTGTTGATGAACATTGGCTTCCCCCAGGCGTGGGCCTTCCGCAAGGGCGACCCGCTCCGGGACACAGTCAACGACATTCAGAACGAGATGAAGGAAGACGGCACGCTGGCCGCGATCTATGAAAAGTGGTTCGGCCAGGCGCCGCCCGCCGGCAGCTCGACCGTGACAGTCTACGAAGGCGGCTATCAACTGCCAACGGCGGGCACAGGCGAGTTTGAATGGCCCGCGGTGCTCAAGGTCGGTCTCAACAGCGAGAACGTGCCCTGGGAGTTTATGCGAGACGGCGAGCTGGTCGGCTTCGAGGTCGATATGCTCAACGAACTCGCGAAGCGCGCGGGCATCGAGTTGGAGTTCATCACCGTGCCTTTCAGCGGCATCTTTACCGGCCTCCAGTCCGAAAAGTGGGACCTGGCTTCCTCGAGCATCTGGATCACGGAGGAGAGGCTGAAGGAGATGGACTTTGCCGACCCGTACTATGACTCGGACATGGCGCTGATGACCCAGGCGGACTCGGCCATCGCGTCGTTCGAGGATATGGCGGGCGGGACCTTTGGCGCCGACACCGGCTCGATGAACGACCAGTGGCTGAAGGACAACGTCGACAAGTACGGTCCCTACGAGATCAAGAATTACGACAGCCCCACCGACGCCTTCCTCGATTTGCAGGCGGGCCGGTTGGACGGCGTCGTGGCGGACTCGCCGACGGCGCTGTACTACGTCCAGCAGAACCCCGACGCCGGGCTGGACGTGCCGCTCTTGATGAACATCGGCTTCCCCCAGGCGTGGGCCTTCCGCAAGGGCGACCCGCTCCGGGATGCCGCGAACGAGATCCAGAACGAGATGAAGGAAGATGGCACGCTGGCCGCGATCTATGAAAAATGGTTCGGCCAGGCACCGCCCGCTGGCAGCTCGACCGTGACGGTCTACGAAGGCGGTTACGAGCTGTCCAAGCCGGAAACTTCAGCCTACGAGTGGCCCGCGGTGCTCAAGGTCGGTCTCAACAGCGAGAACGTGCCCTGGGAATTCATGCGAGACGGCGAACTGGTCGGTTTCGAGGTCGACATGCTCAACGAGCTGGCGCAGCGCGCGGGCATCGAGTTGGAGTTCATCACCGTGCCTTTCAGCGGCATCTTTACCGGCCTCCAGTCCGAAAAGTGGGACCTGGCCTCCTCGAGCATCTGGATCACGGAGGAGCGGCTGAAGGAGATGGACTTTGCCGACCCGTACTATGACTCGGATATGGCGCTGATGACCCAGGCGGATTCCTCCATCGCGTCGTTCGAGGATATGGCAGGCGGCGTCTTTGGCGCCGACACCGGCTCGATGAACGACCAGTGGCTGAAGGACAATGTCGACACCTACGGCCCCTACGAGATCAAGAACTATGACAGCCCCACCGACGCCTTCCTCGACTTGCAGGCGGGCCGGTTGGACGGCGTCGTGGCGGACTCGCCGACGGCGCTGTACTATGTGCAGCAGAACCCCGACGCCGGGCTGGACGTGCCGCTCTTGATGAACATTGGCTTCCCCCAGGCGTGGGCCTTCCGCAAGGGCGACCCGCTGCGGGACGCGGCGAACGAGATCCAGAACGAGATGAAAGAGGATGGCACGCTGGCTTCGATCTATGAAAAATGGTTCGGCCAGGCGCCGCCCGCTGACAGTTCGACGATCACGGTTTACGAGGGTGGGTACGAACTTCCCTAGTCCGTCCCCCTAGTTGGGATAGAGGCGCTCCCGGCTCAGCTCTTCCGGGAGCGCCTCCAAAAAACTTATTCAGCGAGCGTCATTTCGAGCGACCGCAGGGAGTCGAGAAATCTCACGTTGGCGGGATTAGAGACCCTTCGACTTTGCTAAGCTCCGCTCAGGGTGACGAAAGCATTGTGGATTACTCGAAATAAAAATCAGCTATGAATTACGAATCGGCTCGAGCGAACATTCCCTCCCACTTTATCCGTTCCCGTCCGGGATGGACGTACTGGATTCGACGGTACGAGTTTATCCTTGTCGCGCTGGCGTTGTTGATAGGCTATGCGATCTTTTTGCTGCCAGGAGAAGAGGCCACGCCGCTCAGCAGAGGGGTATCCATCGGCGTTTTCTTGCTACTGGCGCTGGCCTGGAGCGCCAACATTCTCATTGATGGGGAGAAATCCGACTGGTTCAAGGGCGCGGTCGCCTTTGGACTCGTTTTCGTGCTGTGCTGGTTGTTCTACAAATATTCAGGCACCAAGTGGGATAAACTCGGCCGCTCGTTCTTTAACTTTGCAAAGATGGAAGGGTCATGGCCCCAGCTTTTCAAAGGCTTGCTCGTCACCTTGCAGTTGGCGGCGATCTCGGCCCTGTTCAGCATCCTCATCGGTCTCATTCTGGCCGTCCTGCGGTCGTTCGAAAGCCCCACTTTGAACATTTTCCTCATCGCGTACCTGGACCTCTTCCGGTCCATCCCGATGATCGTCCTTATGGTGTTTATCTATTATGCTTTGCCGTACCTGGGCGTCGCGCTAGAGTCGGTCATGGCGACGGTCCTCGCCTTATCGCTCGGCTACGGCGCGTACACGGCGGAATCCTTTCGAGCGGGCATCGAATCGATCCATTTCGGACAGGTCGAGGCTGCCCGCGCGCTCGGCCTGACGCGCCTCCAGACGATGCGGTTGGTGATCCTGCCCCAAGCGATCAAGGTGGTCATCCCACCGCTCACCGGCAACCTGGTGGCGATGCTCAAGGATACGGCCGTCGCCTCCGTCGTCGCCTCGCCGGAACTGCTGAAGAGGGCGAAAGAAGTGTACGTTGGAAAGGCAAACCCCACGGCGCTCGTGGCCGCGGCCATCATTTATCTCGTCGTCCTGCTGCCCCTGGCGCGGCTGGCTAATCTGCTGGAAAATAGGATGAAGGCTCGATGAACAAAGAATTCAACCCAGAGGTCATGATCGAGGTCATCGACCTGCACAAGTATTTCAAAGACCTGCACGTGCTGAAAGGCGTCTCGACCAAGATCACCCGGGGCGAAGTCGTCGCCGTGATGGGACCCTCCGGCGGCGGAAAGAGCACCTTCTTGCGCTGCATGAACCGCCTGGAGGAGCCAAGTTCCGGCCAGATCATCGTGGAGGGGATCGACATCACGTCCCCCTACGTCGACATCAACAAGGTACGGACCGAGATCGGCATGGTCTTTCAGCTTTTCAACCTCTTCCCGCACCTGACCGCGATCGAGAACGTCAAGCTGGCGCCGATGAACGTCCGCAAGGTCTCGGACGCGGAGGCGACCGAGCGTGGACTGGCGCTTTTGGACAAAGTGGGACTCTCCGACAAAGCACACAGCTATCCCGACCAGCTCTCCGGCGGGCAGCAGCAGCGCGTGGCTATTGCTCGCGCCCTGGCGATGCAGCCTCAGATCATGTTCTTTGACGAGCCGACCTCAGCGCTCGACCCCGAGATGATCGGCGAAGTGCTCGACGTGATGCGCACGATGGCCGCCGAGGGGATGACGATGGTCGTCGTGAGCCACGAGATGGGCTTTATCAACGAGGCGGCGGACCGCATCCTGCTCCTGGCGGAGGGCGTGATCGTGGAAGAGGGAACACCAGAACAGATTTTCAAGCATCCCACCCAGCAAAGAACCAAAGAGTTTCTGGGCAAGATTTTGAGCGTGTGACGCGAGCGAGAGAGTTATGAGTGAATCCAAATCAGCCAGAAGCGCGATATTGGCAGAACTGCGCAGAACGCAGCATCACGTTCCCTGGTATCGGCGCAACGAATTCGTGGGCGCGAGCCTGCTCGCGCTGATCATCTACGCCGTGCTGCTGCCCAAGACAGGCTCCCCTTCCCTGGTTCAGTGGGCGGCTATCGGCGCGTTCTTTGCGCTGGCGTTGGCCTGGGGCGGGCTGATCCTCAGCGATGTGCGCATGCCCGAATGGGTCAAGACCCTCACCGCCTTTGCGATCCTCTTCCTCGGCGGCTGGCTCTTTTACCGTTATTCCGACGCCGACTGGGAACGGTTGAGCCACGTCTTTTTCAATTGGGAGTTGATGAAGGACCCGATGGAGGGCGGGGCGACGGGCTGGGATATCCTGCTCGATGGACTGTGGCTCACCGTCCAGATTGCCTTTTTCTCCGCCATCTTTAGCACACTGCTCGGCCTCCTGCTGGCCGTCTTTCGCTCCTTTGAAAACCGCATCCTGAACATCTTTATCATCGCCTACATTGATTTTTTCCGGGCGATGCCTATCATTGTATTGATGGTGCTCGCCTATTACGCGCTGCCATACACGGGGATCGTGTTGGACGCGCCGGTCGCCGGGGTGCTCGTGCTCTCGTTGAACAGCTCGGCCTATGTCAGCGAGATATTCCGGGCCGGTATTCTGTCGGTCCATCACGGGCAGATCGAGGCCGCCAGGGCGCTGGGTATGAATCCGATGCAGACGATGCGGTTGGTCATCTTGCCGCAGGCGCTCCGCGTGGTGATCCCCCCACTGACGAGCAATTACGTGGCGAGCGCCAAGGACACGGCGATCTGCTCCTCCATCACCATCCTGGAGCTGCTCAAATCGGCCTTGCAGTTCCAGGCGTTCAAGGCGAATCCGACCGCCATCATCGCCGCTACCGGTATTTACATCCTGATCTTTGTGCCCTTGACCCGGCTGGCGGGCGTACTGGAAAACCGAATGAAGACAGGCAGGGCCAAAGCCTAGCCAAAATGTTACCACTCAGCCCCGTCATTCCGAGCGAGCGCAGCGAGTCGAGGAATCTCCACTTGCGATTGCAAACGCGATTAGAGATTCCTCGACTCCACTCTGCTGCGCTCCGTTGCGCTCGGAATGACGTATCACGGGGGCTGAATCGTTTATCTAAAAATCAAAAGGAGATCAAAATGTACGATTGGGAAAAGGACGCCACCTATGCGGCTGAGTATCATAGTGTCGAGGTCGAACGTGGGCGGGAATTCATCATCCGGCTGACCACGGGGGCCGACGTATTTCATGCGATCCAGAAATTCGCCCAGGACAATGGCATTCGCTTTGCCAAGATTCACGCCGCGTTTATGGGAGGACTACAGCCCGCTCGGTTCCTGGTCTGGGCGCCCGACACGAGAAACCCCGACAACTGGCACAACGAATCGCCAATGACCATCCAGAACTTGAGCATGGTGCTGTCGATGAGCGGCATCATCCACCCTCGGCCCGTCAAGGGCGGCGGAGAAGAACCGTTCCCGGCCATCCACTTTGTGACCGGCGGCGCCTGGAACGTCTCGGCCATCGGCGGCCACCTGCTCGACGGTTCCATCGTCAAGGGCGTCGTCGAGGTCTTTATCACCGAAATCTTGGGGATCGATGTGCTCTACCCGGAAGGGACGATGCTCGACCCGCACGCTGACGAGTTCCCCGAGAACTGGTACAAGCCGGTCAAATAACGTCGTGGCCCAAGGTCACGCAGCAATCAAGGGGTTGGAGGCCGCTGTCCTATCGCTTCCAACCCTCTTTATCCGCCACGGGTGTCGGCAAGTTGTCAATTGCGCGGCTTTGCAGTATATTAATCCCTGGCTCCGCCTCCTTGGAACCCGCGTGTAATTATCAAACTGGAGAAAAGAATGCGACTGACAAAATTACGCCAACAACTGAACAACGAAAATCTGGACGCCATCCTGATCACGAACGCGACGGCTCGCCGCTACATGAGCGGTTTTACCGGATCGGCGGGCACACTCGTCATCTCGCAGGAGCGGGCGCTGCTGGCGACCGATTTCCGCTACTATGAGCAGATGAGCAAGCAAGCGCCAGACTTTGAGTTGGCAAAGGTCGAGGGCCAATTCTCCGACCTGCTACCCAATCTGGTCGGCGAGCTGGGCATCCGGCGGCTGGGCTTTGAGAGCGACGACGTGACCTTCGCGCTGCACGAGCAACTGGCCGACGCGCTGCCTGAAGGCGTGGAGTTCGCGCCGACCTCGGGCCTCGTGCGAGAGATAAGCGCGGAGAAGGACGAGGGCGAACTGATCAAGCTCCAGAAAGCAATTGACCTGACTGACGCGGCCTACGCCCACATCGTTAAATTCATGCAGCCGGGGATGACAGAGCTGGAGGCGGCTTGGGAACTCGAGAGTTTCATGCGCACGCGGGGCGCAGAGGCGATGGCTTTTGTCATCGTCGGCTCTGGCCCCAACGGCGCGATGCCCCACGCCCGCCCCACCGACCGCGTCATTCAGGCTGGAGACCCCATCGTGATCGACATCGGAGCGGTGGTGGACGGCTACTATTCCGACCTGACCCGCACCGTCGCGCTGGGCGAGGGAAGCGAACGATACCGGGAAGTGTACGGGATCGTGTTGCGGGCGCAGGAGGCGGCCTTGCGCGGCATCCGGCCAGGGATGACGGGCCGGGAAGCGGACGCGCTCGCTCGTGGGGTCATCGAGGAGGCGGGGTACAAGGACCATTCTCCCCCTGCCAGGGGGAGGGTTGGGGAGGGGGTGAGTCTTGGCCCACAAAATGCGCACTGAATGCGTATGATTCCTGCTCATTTACCAATGCTCACCCTCCCCCTGCCCCTCCCTACGAGAGAGGGGTGAACGCTTACCTGAAATCTAGCGCTGGTCGAGACCAAGCTGGTTGTGCATACGACCCCGCTCGCTCTGACCTGGAGGACGTCAATGACAACTCAATCCCATAATGAGCTAGACCTCAAAATCCGGCAGGGAATCCAAGCCCAAGGACTCGATGCAGCCCTCGCCGTCGGCGTCGGCAACTTTACCTACGTCACCGGCATCGCCCTTCCTTTTGCTGAGCAATCCCTCGACCGCCAGGCCGTCGTCCTGCAAACGGCAAGCGGCCAAGGCTACGTGGTATGCCCGCCCGATTGGGTCCAGGCGATCCAGGATCAAGGATGGCAAGGCGATCTGGCCGCATATTCCGAGCACGACGGCCCGCCCCCTTCCGCATTGATCAAGACATTGGCCGACGCTATATCTGACCTGGGACTCGCGGAAAGTAAAATTGGCTTGGACGCGACGGCAGCGTCTCAATGCTTCGTCGAGACCTTGCAACAGAGCATCCCCGCCGCAGACTGGACGCCCTGCGACGACCTGTTCCGAGACCTACGCCTCGTCAAAACCGACGCCGAGATCGAGTTACTAGAGACGGCAGCCAGGCACGCCGACCGAGCGACCATCAGCGCCCTCAACCACCTGGAGGGAACCGTGGACGCTGTAAGCTACACCGTCAAGGAATTTACGGAACGACTGCGGGTTCACGTCGGGGAGTTTGGCGGCTCGGCGGCGGGACACATCGCGGCGATGCAGGGCGCTGACGGGCAATTGCACTACACACCCCCAGATGGATTCCTGGCGAACGGGAATCTCGTCCGCACCGAGCTTACCAACCACCATCGGGGATACTGGTCGAGCGCCGGTCGCACGGTGGTCATCGGGCAACCGACGGAACAGCAACTCGACGCTTACAAAGAAAACGAGCTTCTCAAGCAAGCTGCCATCCAGGTGCTTCGGCCAGGCGCGCGCTGTAACGAGGTCTTTGCAACCGTGGCCCAGGCCGCGCAGGACGCCGGAATCGAGTTCTGGCAGGACGTCGGTATCGGTCACGGGGTCGGCGCGAGCGAACGAGAAGCTCCTTACCTCAGCCCGGACGACGAGACGCTATTGCAGCCGGGGATGGTGCTGGTTCTCGCAATCTATACTTATGGCCCCCGCCGAGAACTGATCTGCTCGAAGGATACGTTTGCAATCACCGCCGACGGCTGCCGCCTGCTGAGTTGGTACAAGGATTGGTCCCGGCTGTATCGCGTGGTCGGAGTTACAGCGAGACATGGCTAGTACTACAACAAGATTTGGAATAATCGTCATTTCGAGCGGAACGGAGCGCAGCGGAGTGGAGTCGAGAAATCTCTCGTTGTCGAGAGTAGAGACCCTTCGTCTCCGCTACGCTCCGCTCAGGGTGACGGAGATGGCGAAATCTCGTTGTGGTACTTGATCGAAAGGAACGTGGGATGAACGACCTGGGAATTCTCGAAAAAGTACACAACGCAATCAACGAATCTGAATACGACGCCATCGTCGCAGTCGGCCCCGACAATGTGCAGTACTTGAGCGGCGCGGCGCTGCCCTACCTCTACAACCGCCGCGCATCGCCGATGCTCGTCTTTTGGCCCCGGGGCGGCGACCCGTCGTGCGTCTGTCCAGCCGAGTGGGCAAGCACAGTCCGCGAGTCTGGTTGGGTCAAAAAGGTTATGCCATACTCTGTGACTGCCCACGACGCCGATGCCGCGGTCGAGGCGCTGGTCCAGTTGATATGTCAATCAGGCAAAAGCCAGCTCAAACTTGGTCTGGACCTGAGCCGCGTTTCGCACGATCTCTTCGAGACGCTGCGGGAAGCGCTGCCCGAAGCAGAATTGGCAGGATGCGACGAATGGCTCGGCCAACTGCGGATGGTGAAAACGAATCCCGAAATGGCGTTGTTAGAGCAGATCGCTGACCTCACGGACCATGGCATCAACGGCGCAATTCACCACGTGATTGTAACTAGCCCCAGGACCGCGCTCACCCTCGCGGAAGAGCTACGGGTCCATTGTATGGAGAGAGATCTGGACGTCATAGGGTATCACGCGGCCTCGCAGGTCGCCAGCGGCGAGGATGCGAAAAAGCTCTGGCCGCTGCCGCCGATGTTCGGGTTCTCGTCCACCCGGCCGCTCGACGCTGGCGCGTGGGTGCGTATGGAGATAAAGACCTGCCTGCGCGGGTATTGGTCAGACGCCGCCCGGATGATGGTGACGGGCGAACCGACCCCAGAACAACGCGCCGCCTACGACGCCCTGGTGACGGTGCGAGAGACGGCGATGCGTCACCTCCGGCCAGGCGCTCGTTGTTGCGACGTCTTTGAGGCCGTCAAGCGAGATGCCGCGAGCGCGGATATTGCGCTGCTCTCCGAGTTTGGGCTAGGCCACGGAATCGGGGTGACTCCCTGCGAGCCTCCCTACCTGAACGGCAGCGACGAGACGACGTTGGAGCCGGGTATGCTCCTGGTCCTCGATCCAATTATTCGCTCCCCGGAGGAGGTACTCTTGCGATCCAAGGACACGGTGCGCATCACCGACACGGGATGCGAGATCGTGGGGTGGTACAAGGATTGGCGAGAACCGTATATTCCGATTGCGAGTATTTAGACGTCAAGTAGCAAATCAAATACATCTGATGATGAATCGCTACTCATGCCGAAAGACCTTCATGATAGTTGGATTGTCTACCCTTGTAGGCTTTCTTATCGGGTTTGTGGGTGGTGGTTTGTTTGGCGTTCCGGTTTTTAACTACTTGGCCTCCGATAATGATTGGAGAAAACTGGCAAATCCAACAGAGCAAGCAGTTTGGTTACTTGCCTATAATCACTGGGATGAAAAAGGTATCTTCTCAATAAACCGGGGGCTTGTTCGTAGTAGGCGCTTTAGCGCCCCTAAAAGCGCACTGAAGTGCGCACTACGAACAGATTCACCCCAAGTTATTGAGAAGATACTGAAAAAGTGTACGTTGAAACATCATCAAGAAGTATTTATACCTGCGATACTTCTGCTTGCGTAGAATTAACAGAAATTCCTCAGGATGAGTTTTCGCGTGAGCTATTATATGGTCATGACTGGAGTTTTTCTCCTACACCGGAGCCTCCTGGAACTGTAATTGCTAAACTTCAAGCGGCGCATGTTAATCCGGAGGCAATAGGCGAAATCAATCATATTGTTTTGAGTGATGGAAGCATCTGGAGATGGTCAAAAGTAGATGTTTACCCTGATGGGATACCAGGAAATTTTCTTAAATTTGTGATTGGGATTATCGGTACGTTCCTCGGATTCGTTGGAGGTATACTCTTTGTACTGTTCAAGAGAGTTAGAAGTAAAATAAGAGCATAATAGCTCGAATCCTCTGCCCGTATTTAGGGCTGGCGCGAGTTGGGCGGGTTTGTTGGGCAGCACTGGCAACTGGGACGGTGTCGGGACAAAGCAAGAGAGAAAGATAAAGTGCGGCTGCATTTCGGGGACCTTGCAAAAACAGAGGGAATATCGCCAGAAACACAGGGCTGGCAAGCCATCCATTCCCCCCAGGCCAGGCAGGGCTACAGGCTGGCGGCGCTGGTGGGTGAGAAGGGGCTGGCCACAGCAGGCGACAGCAGGATGACCTGGTGGGCAGTGGCGGTTGTGCTGATGACGTTCATCCCGCTGCACGAGTTCCTGCACCTGCTGGGGCAGCCGGAGTGGGGATGCTCGGACCGGAGCCTGTTGGTGATATGGCCGGCCAAGCTGCGACTCGGCGTCTATTACGAGAGCTGCATGTCGCGGCGGCGGTGGCTGGGTATGCGGTTGGTGCCGTTGCTGGTGCTGTCGCAGGTGCAGCCGCTTAACGTCGAATTGGAGATCGGGTTGCAGGTGTTGATGGTGATAAATGCGGTCGGTTCGGGGGGAGATTTGCTCGCGGTATGGTTGGTGCTGAAGCAAGTGCCCCCTGCGGGCCAACTTTGTTTTCGAAAAGGAAGGGCGTACTGGCGGCCCGCCAATCTCAGTGTAGAGTCGACCGTGTGATCGTGAATAGCGAATTAGTCTTTGAATCGGATCGAGTCGCTTTAGCCAAGCATCGAACGTTTAGGTCCCGTCATTCCGAGCGAGCGCAGCGAGTCGAGGAATCTCCACTTACAACCGCAAACTCGACTCAGAGATTCCGCCGGACGTGAAGCGTCCGCACTCCCTTCGGTCGCTCGGAATGACGAATTGGAGAAGATAGTTGTAGTCGAGGGATAAGATATGGAATATAGAAATCTCGGAAGAACCGGCGTCCAGGTGTCCGCTTTGGGCCTGGGGACGGCCAACTTTGGCGACAAAGCCTCGGAGGAAACGTCGCGCCAGATGATGCAAGCCGCGCTGGACGCGGGCATCAATCTCTTTGATACGGCAAATAGCTACAACGGCGGAGAGAGCGAGCGCATCATTGGCCGCTTTCTCAAGGAGACGGGGCAGCGGGATCGCGTCGTCCTCGCCACCAAAGTCTATTACCCCGTCGGCGAGGGCATCAATGATCGCGGGCTGAGCCGCTACCACGTCACGCGCGCCTGCGAGGATTCGTTGCGCCGCTTGCAGACGGATCGCATCGACCTCTACATCATGCACCGCTCGGCCAGCGACGTCATCCCCGTCGACGAAACGCTCGGCGCGCTGACCGACCTGGTACGGCAGGGCAAGGTGCTCTACATCGGCTGCTCCACCCATCCGGCCTGGCAGGTGATGGAAGCGCTGATGGTCAGCGAGATGAAGGGGTATGCGCGCTACGTCGCCGAGTCGTCGCCGTACAATCTTCTCGACCGGCGCGTCGAAAACGAGCTAGTCCCCCTGTGCCAGAAATACGGGATGGCGCTCTTGCCCTGGTCGCCGCTGGCGATGGGGATGCTGATCGGACGTTATCCGGTCGACCAACCGTTCCCACAAGACTCAAGGGCTGCGACGAATCCACAGGGCATCTACGCCCAACGCATCAACCGGAACGGGCTGGAGGTGGGGGCGCGGGTGGTGAAGCTTGCGCCGAAATTCGGCCTGACGCCGGGGCAACTCGCGCTGCTGTGGGTCAAGGATCAACCCGGTGTCACCGCGCCGCTCGTGGGGCCGCGCAATCTGGAGCAGTTGAACGAGTCGCTAAAAGTAGTCAACATGCACGCCGACGACGAGTTGCGCGCGGCGTTCGACGAACTCAATCCGCCCGGCATGGCCGTATCCAACTTTCACAACACGAGTGGTTGGATGAAAGCGACCGTGCCCAATGAACAATTCACAAAAATTTCAGAACAGCGAGGTTAACGTATGAAAGTACTATTATCAGGAAACGAAGCGCTGGCCCGGGGAGCCTACGAGTACGGAGTGCAGGTCGCCACGGGCTATCCAGGAACGCCCAGTTCAGAGATCCTGGAGAACGTGGCCCGGTACGAGGAGATCTATTCCGAGTGGTCGGTCAACGAGAAAGTGGCAATGGACGCGGCCATCGGCGCGTGCTACGCGGGCAAGCGAGCGATGGCAGCGATGAAGTCGGTGGGGATGAACGTCGCCTCCGACTCCTTCTTTTACGTCCCCTACACCGGCGTGCGGGGCGGGCTGGTCATCGTCGTGGCCGACGATCCCGGCATGTTCAGCTCGCAGAACGAGCAGGATAACCGGCAGTATGGCCGCTTTGCCAAGATGCCCGTGCTGGAACCCACGGACAGCCAGGAGTCGAAGGATTTCGTCGGGGCTGCCCTGGAACTGTCTGAGCAGTGGGACACGCCCGTGATCCTGCGGACGGTGATGCGCATCTCGCACTCCGCCTCGCCGGTGGAGTTGGGCGAGCGGACGGCGGACGACGCCTCTCCTACGCCCCCGTTGAAGCGCGATCCTCACCGGCTCGTCTGCACGTGCGTGTGGGCCAAATATCAGCATCCGGTGATCGAGGAGCGGTTGAAAAAGCTGGCCGAGTTTGCCAACACTTACCCGCTCAACCGGCTGGAATGGGGAGATCGGAGCCTGGGTATCGTGGCCGGAGGAGCGGTCTACAGTTACGCTCGCGAGGTTTTCCCAGAGGCCTCCTTCCTCAAGCTGGGGATGAGCTACCCGCTGCCCCAAGCTTTGATCCAGGAACTCGCTGACGGCGTGGAGCAACTGCTCGTCATCGAGGAGTTGGATCCCTTCCTGGAAGGGCAGATCAAGGCGATGGGGATCGAGTGCCGGGGCAAGGAGATCTTTCCCGCCTACGGCGAGCTGACCCCGGCGGTGATCGAGAAATCGGCGGCGGAGGCGGGCATTCTGCCCCGTAGGGGCGTTGGCCCCTACGGGACTACGCCCAAAGATGCGGTCAAAGGCGCGCGGGAGTTGCCGCTGCCAGAGCTGGCCGGTCGCTCTCCCATCCTCTGCCCCGGCTGCCCCCACCGCAGCACCTTTTACCTGCTGAACAAAATGAACGACATCGTCGTCGCCGGAGACATTGGCTGCTACAACCTGGGCGCGCAACCCCCCTACAACGCGACGGACACGATGGGAGCGATGGGCGCCAGCATCGGCGTGGCCCACGGTTTCGACATCGCTGGCATCCCCGACCGCTTTATGGCCGTCATTGGCGACTCGACCTTCTTCCACGCCGGTATCCCGCCCCTGCTCGACATCGTGCACAACGGCGGCAAGAGCACCGTCGTCATCCTCGACAATCATACCACGGCGATGACCGGGCACCAGGATCACCCCGGCGTCGGCTTCAGGCTCGGCGGCGACCCTGTGCCCAAGGTGGAGATCGAGGCGGTCGTGCGGGCCTGTGGCGTGACCGATGTGCACAAGGTTGACGCCTTTGACGTAAAGGCGGTGGAAAAGACGTTCAAAGCGGCTCTGGATTTCGACGGACCTTCTGTTGTCATCGTGGAAGGGCCGTGCTTCTTCGTGGGGCCGGGCGCGACCGGAACCTATGAGGTGGATAGCGACGCGTGCATCGCCTGCGGGATCTGCTTCAAGCTGGGCTGCCCCGCCATCGTGCGCTCCGAGGAGGTGAACGCCAAGACCGGCAAACCGAAGGCCAAGATCGACCCGGTGCTGTGCGTGGGCTGCGATATGTGCGCCCAGGTCTGCAAGAGCGATGCGATCTATCGCGTGGAGGAGTAGATAACGTGGAAACAATGAACTTTATGATCACGGGTGTGGGCGGCCAGGGGACGATCCTCTCGAGCGACATCCTGGCGGCGGTGGGATTGGCCGCCGGATACGACGTGAAAAAGTCGGACATTCTGGGCCTGGCGATTCGCGGCGGGGCGGTCCTGGGCCACATTCGATGGGGCGTAGTCCCGTTGGGGCCAACGCCCCAATGGGGAGAGCATGTCCACTCGCCCATCGTGCCCGAAGGCCGCGTCGATTATCTGGTCGCTTTTGAGATTCTGGAGGGATTGCGGCGGCTCGACCAGGTGCGCCCTGAAGGAACGGTCTTGATCAACCAGCAGCAGATTCACCCGGTCAGCGTGAGCAGCGGGCTTGCCGCTTACCCAGATAAGGAGACTGCGGACAAGGCGTTCGAGGAGGCGGTCGAGCGGGTCTATCGCATCCCTGGCCTCGACATCGCCCAGGAGTTGGGCAACGCTCGCGTGTTAAACGTGGTGCTCCTGGGGGCGCTCTCGGCCACGCTGCCGGTCGAGCCGGAAATCTGGGAAAACGTGCTACGGGAGCGAGTTCCCGCCAGGTACGAAGAACTGAACATCCAGGCCTTTCGCAACGGTCGAGCGTGGATGGAGGAAAGGACATAACCGATGCAAATCTTTGTCATCAACCCCAACACGTCGGAGAGTATGACGGACCACATCCGGCGGGAATTGGAAAAGGTCAAGCGAGCCGACACGGAGTTGACGGTGGTATGCCCCAAACACGGCCCGGTCTCTATCGAGTCGGCCTACGACGAGGCGCTCGCTCAGCCTCCCACGCTGGAGCTGGTGCGCCAGGCGAACGATGAGGGATACGACGCGGTTATCCTGGCCTGCTTCTCGGACCCGGCGCTCGACGCGGCAAAAGAGATCTCGGACATCCCCGTCATCGGCATCGAGGAATCGACGATGCACGTCGCCGCGATGTTGGGCCACAAGTTCTCGATCACTACCGCCTTTCGCAACCGCGTGCCGACCCGCGAGCTGCACGCTCGCAAGCATGGCCTGGAGAGCGCCTATGCCTCCACGCTGGTGCTGAACATGTCGGTGTTGGAGATGGACGCCAAACCTGCCGAGACCAAGGCGCGCATCCTGGAGGTCGCCCGCGAGTCGGTCGAGCGAGATGGCGCCGAGGTCATCATCCTGGGCTGCGCTGGGCTGGCGGGCTATGCAGAGGACGTGGAGCGAGAGCTGGGCGTCGTGGTGTTGGACCCCTCTTCGGTCGCTCTCAAAGTGGCAGAGGCTCTGGCCGATCTCGGCCTGCGTCACAGCAAGGTCGGGCGCTTTGCCAAACCGCCGGTCAAAGAGATCAAGTAATTACTCTCAATGTAGAAGATGTATGATCCGTCATTCCGAGCGACCGGAGGGAGCCGAGGAATCTCTCGTCGGAACCGCGTTTGCCATCGCAAGTGGAGATTCCTCGATTCGCTACGCTCACTCGGAATGACGGAGATGAGGAGGGAATCGACCATGGCTGATATTTCTGAACTAGCGAAACTAAAAACTTTGGCAGAAGAACATTATGACGCCACGATTCTCTTCTGCCGACGTTTGATCCAAATCCCCAGTCTCTCAGGGGAAGAGGAAGAGATCGCAGAGCTGGTCCGCCGCGAGATGGAAATGTTGGGCTACGACGAGGTCTGGATCGACGCGGTGGGCAACGTCATCGGCAAGATGTGCGGCGGCGAGGGGCCGTCGGTGATGTTCAACTGTCACCTGGATCACGTGGCGCCGGGCGACGAGAAGCAATGGCTCTTTCCTCCCTACTCGGGCGAGATCTACAAAGATCACGTCTGGGGGCGCGGCGCCAGCGACACCAAGGGAGCGCTTGCCCCCCAGGTGTACGCCCTGGCGGCGCTGCGCAAGGCGGGCTTCGAACTCCCCGGCGACGTATACGTGACCGGGGTGGTGCAAGAAGAGGTGGGCGGCCTGGGGATGGACAACCTGCTCAAGCACTTGACGACCGACGCCGTCATCCTGGGCGAGGCGACGAGCAATCGTCTGGCCCGAGGGCACCGGGGTCGGGGAGAGATCCTCGCGCGCATCCAGGGGCGCGCCGTCCACGCCAGCGTGCCGGAGAAGGGCGTGAACCCCCATTTCGTGGCGGCGAGGTTTCTCCTGAAACTGGAGGAGGTCTCTTTGGGCCACCACGCCGAGTTGGGCGCAGCGACTCTCGCTCCCACATTGTACCTCACGGATCAGACCAGCAGAAACGTCACTCCAGGGCAGGTGGACGTGCATCTGGATTGGCGACTGGTGCCTGACGACCAACCCGAAGAGCTAGTCAAAGAACTGCAACAGATCCTGGAAGAGTGCCTGATTCCAGACAGTCGCGGCGGGGTGAGCCTGATGCAACGTTCGCTCCAGACCTACACGGGGCACGAGCAGAGCATGCCCGTCCTTAGCCGGTCCTATCTTTTGCCACGAGACCACCCTTTGTTGCAAGAGAGCCAGGCCATCCTGTCCGAGACCCTAGAGCGGGAGATCCCGGTGGGCGAGTGGCGCTTTGCCACCGATGGCGGACACACGATGAAGGCCGGCATCCCCACCATCGGTTTCTCTCCCTGTGAGGAGCACCTGGCCCACACCAACGAAGATCGCGTGAGCATCACGCTCATGACAGAAAGTTTAGCAGGCTACATGGCGCTGGCGCTCTATCTGGGCGCTCGCCTGGAAAAGGAGACAGAATGAACAAGAACGAGTTGAAGATACAATCGCAGATCACCTTCCTTTACTATCGCGACCTGGAACCAATCGACAAGTTCTATCAAGAGGTCATTGGGCTTGAACTGGTCGAGGATCAAGGATGGGCCAAGATATATCGCGTCAGTGGGGACGCCTACCTGGGGATCGTGGACGAGAAACGGGGATTCCAAAATGTCCAGGAGGAGAAATCCGTGCTCGTCACCTTCGCCGTCAACGACGTGTTCAAGTGGCGCGAATACCTGGAGAGCAAGGGCGTCAAGATGCTGACCGACATCGTCGAGTCGGACGAGATCCAGGTGCGGTGCTTTTTCTGCGAGGACCCCGGCGGGTACGCCGTCGAGATCGAACAGTTCCTCCGGCCAGAAGCCGCCGAGATTTTTCATCGAGGTGCGTGATGGCTGAACACGTGGATACGCTCATCACCCACGCCCACCTGTTCACCCTCCAGGGCGAGGGGGTGGGATACGTGGCCGACGGCGCGGTGGCGGTCGAGGGCAGTCGCATCGCCGCCGTCGGCTCCACCGCCGAACTGACCGCTCGCTTCCAGGCCGCCGAGATGATGGACGCGAGCGACTGCGCCGTGCTCCCTGGCCTGGTAGACGCGCACATGCACACGCGCCTCGCCATCGTGCGCGGCGTCTCTCAGGACGTGGCCCACTGGATGCAAAAGGCGCTGGCTCCCTACACGCGCCACATCACCCCAGAGGCGGCGCTGGCCGGAACCTGGCTCAATACCCTGGAGGCGCTCAAGGCCGGCACGACCACGTTTGGCGAATATGCCCAACCTGTGCCTGGCTGGGCGGAGGTCTTTGATCGGGTCGGCGTCCGCGCCCGGCTCACCCCTACTATCAACGCCCTCCCGCCGGGCGAGATGGCTGGCTGGAAGGTGGGCGATCTCTATCCTTTCGATCTGGACGCGGGGCAGGCGGCGATAGACGCCGCTGTCGCCTTTGTCCGCGATTGGCACGGCGCTGCCGACGGGCGGATCACGTGTATGCTCGGCCCCCAGGGTCCCGACATGCTCCCCCACGACCATCTCCTCCAGGTCAAGCGCATCGCCGATCAGGAGGGGCTGATGCTCCACGTGCACGTCGCCCAGGGCGACCGCGAGATCGACCAGATGGTCAAGCGGTACGGCCAGCGGACGCCTGCTTTTCTGGACGAGATCGGCTACCTGGACGGGCAACTGCTCGCCGTCCATCTCACCGAGGCGACCGACGAGGAAGCCGCCCTCATCGCCCAAAGCGGGGCGCGGATGGCCCTCTGCTCCGGCAGCATCGGCATCATCGACGGCATCGTCCCCCCGGCCCAGGCCTTTCGCGCGGCTGGCGGCCTGATGGCGCTCGGCTCCGACCAGGCCTGCGGCAACAATTGCAACAACATGTTCAACGAGATGAAGTTGACGGCGCTGTTCAACAAGATCAAGCACCGCGACCCGGCCATTATGCCCGCCTGGGAGATGCTGCGCATGGCGACCATCGAGGGAGCGCGGGCGATCGGCCTGGGCGACGAGATTGGCTCGCTGGAAGCGGGCAAGCAGGCCGACCTGATCCTGGTGGACTTGACGGCACTCAACCTGTCGCCGGTGCTGACCAGCCCCGTGCGCAACATCGTGCCCAACCTGGTCTACGCCGCCAGCGGCCACGAGGTCAAGACAGTGATGGTCGCCGGGCGTATGGTGATGCGCGACCGTCAGCTCCTCACCGCCGACGAAGCCGCCGTCCGCGCCGAGGCCCAGGCCCAGGCGGAGGCGCTCGCCCGGCGCGTCGCCACCGACCCGGTCCACGAGGGGATGGCGCTTCTGGAAGCGATGAAAGCGGGGCAGTTGTGACCATGACATTCCCCCGTGACCTTTCACCGCTGTTGAATCCCCAGGCTATCGCCGTGGTGGGTGCCTCAGAGCGCCCGGCGAGCGCCGGACGGCTGGCGTTGGAGAACCTGCGCAACCTGGAGTATCCGGGTACCGTCTATGCGGTCCACCCGAAACACAAGGAGGTGCTGGGCTTTCCCTGCTACCCCAACCTGAGATCGCTACCGGGGCCGGTGGACTCGGTGGCGGTGCTGCTGGGCGCCGAGAAAGCATTGCCCATCCTGGAGGAAGCGGCCGAGATCGGCGCTCGCGCTGCCTGGGTGTTTGCCAGCGGCTTTGCCGAGGCCGGGCCGGAGGGACAGGCGCGTCAGAAAGAACTGGCTCGCTTTGCCGAGCAGACCGGCATGCTGATCTGCGGTCCCAACTGCGTCGGTATGGCGAATCCGGTGGACCGGGTGGCGACGTACAGCGCGGCGCTTGGCCCCAACACGCGACCCGGCGGCGTCTCGGCGGTCGTGCAGAGCGGGGCGATCTGCCTGGGGCTGGCGAACGCGGCCCGCTTTGGCTTTCGCTATCTCATTTCCAGCGGCAACGAGGCCGCGCTCGACAGCGCCGACTATATCGGCTACCTGGTCGAGGATCCGCACACCCGCGTCATCATCGCCTTCCTGGAGGGGATACGCAGCCCGCAAAAGTTCACAGCCGCCGCGCAGGCCGCCGCAGAGGCGGGTAAGCCGATCCTGCTGGTGAAAGTGGGATGCTCGGAGGTCGCGCGCCGGGCGGTCCAGGCCCACACGGGCAGCCTGGCCGGGTCCGACGCGGTGATCGACGCCGTTTTCCGCCGCCTGGGTGTGATGCGGCTGGATTCGTTGGACGAGCTGATGGAGGCGGCGGAGTTGTTCATCACCTGCCCCCTGCCAGATGGCGAGGGAGTGGGACTCTTGAGTCTGTCCGGCGGTCACATCGGCCTGGTGGCGGATCTGGCCCAGGACACGGGATTAGAATTTCCGGCCTTTTCCGCCAAGACAGAGCAAGCCCTGATCGAGATTCTGCCGCCCTACAGCCCCATCGCCAACCCATTGGACGCCTGGGGCAGCGGCGATCTGGATGTTGCTTATCCGGCGTGTGTGGGCGTGGCCTCGCGGGAGGAGCGCGTCCACCTGCTGGCCGTGGCCCGGGACTCGCCTCCCCAAGTCGCCCACCGCGAAGTGGAGCAATCGCTGGCGGTGGCAACAGCAGCGGTGCAAGCCGCCCAAGAGACGGGCAAGCCGGTGCTGATGTTCTCCAACCTCTGCGCCGGGTTTCGGCAGGAGGTGCAGCAGGTGTTGAGCGCGGGCGGCGTTCCTTACCTGCAAGGGACGCGGGAGACGCTGCAAGCGATGCGGGCCTTTGTCCGCTATGCCAGTTTCCGCCGCCGTCGAGAAAAACCGAGCGTCGCCGGCTGTCCCTCGCCCCCTTCTCTCGCTGAGTGGCGAAAGAAACTAGAGGAGACGCGGGGCAGTCTTTCGGAAGTGGAGGGACGCCGCCTGCTGGCAGCCTACGGCATCCCCGGCCCAAAGGAAGCGGTAGCCACCACAGTGGAGGAGGCGGTCGAAGCGGCTGGGCACATCGGCTACCCGGTTGTGCTCAAAATCCTCTCCCCCGACATCCAGCACAAGACCGAGATCGGCGGTGTGCGGGTGGGCCTCCCAGATGAAGCGGCTGTCTCGGCGGCGTTTCGCGGGGTGATGGAATCGTCCCGCCAGCATCACCCACAGGCGCGGTTGGAGGGGGTGGTGATCCAGGAGATGATGACCGACAGCGCGGTGGAGGTCATCCTGGGGATACTGCGCGATCCGCACTTTGGCCCGGTGGTGGTCTTTGGATCGGGCGGTGTGCTCGTGGAGGTGCTCAAGGATTCCTCGCTTCGCCTGCCGCCGCTGAGCCGCGAGGATGCACTGGAGATGATCCACGAGACGAAGGGAGCGCACCTTTTACAGGGCTTTCGTGGACGACCACCGGCGGATCTGAACGCCCTGGCCGATGCCCTCGTGCATTTGTCTCAACTGGCGGTAGACCTGGGCGATCTAGTCGCCGCGCTAGACATCAACCCCTTGATGGTGCTGCCGGCCGGAGAGGGCGTACGAGCGGTCGACGCTCTGGTGGAAATCGTGTCCTGATTGCAAACGTCTTGCAAAGCCGCTTTTTGTCAAGGTGCAACGCACAAGTGCGTTGCACCTTAATTTATCAAGCGGGTATAATTCAGAACTCTGGGGGACAGGTTTCTTTTTTCTCCAGACTGTATCTTTTCAATAAAACGGGGCTATGTAGCCGAGGTTTCCATACCTCGCGGGCCTGCGCGCTATGGAAAGCGCGG